>NZ_DATCTO010000067.1 GCF_036567905.1 Candidatus Binatus sp. | reverse complement strand
TTCGGTGATTCGGGGCCGCGAGGCACCGGCTAGCTCAGCCAGGTCCCGGTGGCGGGCCGGCAATGTCAGGCGCATCCCTTTTGTATTGGGGACGCCGAAATTTTCGCTCAATTCGAGCAAAATCAGAGCCAAGCGCTCTTCCAGGGTGCAGCTCATGAAATTTGCGCAGCGCAATTGAACCAAATCCCAGCGGCCCAGGTAGCTCGCTGCCAACCGTTTGAAGTCTGCCGAAGCAACTCCGAGCGATATTTCGACGAAGGACTCGAGGTCAATCGTCCCTATCTGACAAGGGGTGAGCGCTTCGCAGCGAAAGTTGTAACTGATGCCGGGTACCGGCGGCGGGAAGCCGGGGATCATGCCGGGCGCGACCATGATCACCAATGTGCGTTGACCCTTGCGATTGCGGCATGTGATTCGCGCCACCCCTGCAAGCAGGATATATGCGGAATCGGGTGAATGTTTTTCGTCGAAAATGATCGCGCGTTTCTCGACCGTGCTGACGGTCAGCGCGTCGGCGAGCTTTTCGAGCTGGCGCGCGGTGAGCCAGGAGATGTTCTTAAGGCCCCGCAGTCTTCGGATGCCGGATGGTCGAACAGCGCGCATGCCCGCAATGTATCAGGCGAATTGATCCGTGAGCATAATAAGCCCGCGCGATAAAGCTCATTCGACGAATTCTGTTATCCATGTAACGGATTCGCGCTGACGCTCGATCGCTCGGCAGATCACACAAACGTAGTGTTCCTGCTCCCAGGCACGGGCCTGGCGTCGCGCCGCGCGATCCAGATCAGCAGCACCAGCGCCGGGAGCGTCGCGACTGTCGTGAGGATGAAGAACGGCACCCAACCGAGCTTGTCCGCCAGCACGCCTCCCGAAGACGCGACAATCGTGCGCCCCACCGCTGCCAGTGAAGACAGCAGCGCGTACTGAGTAGCGGTGAACGCGGGTGAGCATAGGCCGGAGAGATATGCCACCAGCGCGGTGCCCGCCATCGCGCCCGTCAGGTTCTCGGCGGCGACGCAGAGCGCGAGATAGTCGAGCCGATGGCCGCCCACCGCCTGCAGCACGTAGAACAAATTGCCGGCCGACTGGAGAAGCCCGCACAGTATGAGGGCGCGCATCACGCCGAGCTTCGAGGTCACCACGCCGCCGATCAGCGCGCCGGCAACAGTCGCGAAGAATCCGACCAGCTTGGAGACGGCGGCGATCTCGTTGAGCGAGAAACCGAGCGAGATGTAGAGCGGCATCGCCATCACGCCCGCCATCGCTTCGCCGAGCTTGTAACCGACGATGAAAAGGACGATCGCCGGCCACCTCGGCCGCCGCATGAAGTCGGCAAACGGCCCCGTAACCGCAGTCGCGAGCCAATCGCGGAGCGCATCCCATCCTCGCGTTGCGGCATGCGGCTCGACCTGTGGCGGCGTCGTCGGCTCGGGTCCGAGAATAAACACGAGCATCCCCACGCCCAGCAGCGCCGCCATCGTGGCGTAGGCCGCGAACCAACCGTAGCGGGCCGCAACGATCAGCGCGCCGGCGCCCGAGACCAGCATCGCGATCCGGTACCCGGTCTGGATCATGGCGGCGCCGGGCCCTTGCTGCTCGGGGGTGAGGATCTCGACCCGATACGCGTCGATAACGACGTCCTGGCTCGCCGAAAGGAATGCGACCAGCAGCGCCAGCGCCCCCATGAGCGCGAGATCGACCTGCGGGTTGCATGAACCCAGAGCGAGCGTCGCGGCAATGAGTGCGAGCTGAATCGCGATGCCCCAGCCGCGCCGTCGTCCAAGCGGAATCGGCGGCGGCAGCCGATCGATCAGCGGCGACCACAGGAACTTGAAGGCATACGGTGTGCCGACCAGGGCGAAGGCGCCGATCGCGGCACGGCTGACGCCAGCAGTGGCGAACCAGGCCGACAGGGTCGAAAAGGTCAGCAGCAGCGGCAGTCCGCTGGCGAAGCCCAACGGCAGGATCAGCAGCACGCGGCGATCGGTGTAATCGGCGATCGAACGCCGCCAGGGATTCATGCCCTTCGCTTCTGTTGTCACGCCCTGTAATCCCGGCATGGAGACTTCATATCACCTGAAATGCCGATATCGCACGTAAAATCGTGATTTCCGATCTGCTGCGATCGTCGCCGCGAAGGCGGGAGGAAAAATCAAGGAAAAGAATTCTCAGGAGTGTCTTTGGCCGAAACGGTTATGGGCGCAAGCCTTGCCGCGGCCGAAGTGTCACGGGCGAACAGGACACAGGAATCGTCGCGATAGATCTGCTTCCACCCGGGTTGCGCGATGATCAGTTGGTACGGGGGATCGTTCTTTGGCCCAACCAGGACGAAATCGTGCGGATAGCTGGCCAGAATTTCTTTGCCGGCGACTTCGCCCTTGGTGAACGGCAGGTAATCGTCAATAACCTTGGGCGGATACACAGTGTCGTAGCGCCCGTCGATGAAGACCTTGCTCGCCGGCGCCGTGTGCCAGATGACGTACTCGCCCCATTGGAAGTCGGCCAGGATGTTGCCGGTCAGGTGATGCTGCTTCATGTAAGAGATTGCGCCGACCGGATATGGATCGCTTGCCGCCATCTTTTTCGAGAAAAGCCCGGTCAGGATCAGCAACTCAAACGCCGCAACCGCGACCATCAACTGATTTATCGTTGGAGAGCGCTCCTTCGCATGCGCCACCGGCAAGCCCAAGCGCTCGCGCCGAGCCGCCAGCGCCAGCGCCGTATGCCGCGCGAGCGGAGTAACCGTCGCGATCACTGCAAGCGGAAGATTTCTGACCGCAAGGAACGCCGCTGCGATCATCAGAGCCGCGATAGCAATCAGCGCGATGTCGCCACCGCGCGGCGTCTGAATGAAGGTCACGCCGAGCGCCACGAACATCGCGATCGCCAGAATCTTGACGGCGACGCCCGCCACCTGGCTCTGTCTCCAGTGGAAAAGCAACGACTGCGGGAGCGACAGCCAATCGAGAATGGTCGTGCGCGTGTGAGGGTTCGCAAGCGCATGGATGACGGCCTGCCAGGTACCGACGCCATACGGAGTCGCGAGCGTCGCGATGGTGGAAGCGGCGGTGATCGCGCAGAGCCACGCCGCGCGACGCATCCCGCGGCGAGCCAGCAGGTCCTGGACGAATACCACGGCGGTGAACGTGCCCAGCGCGGCGAGACCCATGATGAAGCCGCCATGCAGATTCGCCCACACCGCGAGCATCGGAATCGCGAGCCACACCGGGGCGCGGCCACGGTAGTTGTAGCGCGAAAGAATCGCGAGCAGGCAACTCATCAGGGCGAAGGTGAAGATCTGAGGTCTGAACTGGAGGTGCGTAGCCAAGGGCGCGCTCGCGGCGATCAGGATTGCAAACTGGACGCGCGCCGGCGATTCGGTATCCTCCAGTGCCAGCGCGAGGAAAACGATCGTCGCAGCCGAGCAGGCGAACTTCATCAGCTTGAGTCCGACCGTGCCGAAAGCGTTGTATATCGCAGCCATCACGACCTCGCTCAGCCATTCATGGTTGAGCCACAGATGCCCCGGCGCCGAATACGAATACCGATCGTAAAAAATCAGGTGCCGCTGCGCGAGCACGTCCTGTCCGAATCGCACGTGCCCCCATAGGTCCGGGTCTGCCAGCCGCGTCGTATCCGCAACGACGATGACAATGAAGATTAAGGCGGGTGAGTAATGGAAAAGTGATATCCTGTTGAGCCGCGACGGCGCCGCCGTTTCGACGTTTATCGATCCGGCAGCCGGCGCATCATCCCCCAAGCTTGCGCTCATTGCGAAGGTTCCGCAGAGCTATACGGCTTCGCCAATCCGCTCTCCATGGTCCTCGGCGATGAGCGTATCACAACAACTGCCCATTTGCCGCTTGCTTGCGCAGCTGCGCCGGATTTCCACCGCGTCGTTTGCTGCTGACTTCATATCGCCTGAAATGCCGATACCGCAGGTAAACGTCTTCACGATCCGTTCGAGCGGGACAGAGCTTGCTTGATCGCGATTCACGGTCTGCTACGATTGGCGCCGCGATGGGCGCCTCTTCACCAACCGGAAATAGTTTCAGGCCTCGGCTGACGCAGGACGAGAAAACCGCGGAAACGCGGCGCCGCCTTCTCGACGCGGCGATTGCGTGCCTGATCGAACGCGGCTACGCGAACACGACGACTTCCGAAATCGCGGAGCGCGCCGGCCTTTCCCGCGGTGCGCAGCTCTACCATTTTCCCAAGAAAGAGGAATTGCTCACCTGCGCGGTCGAGCACCTTTTCGAGTTGATGTTCGGCGAGATGAAGGAGAAGGTCAGCCGGCTGACCAATGAGAATGATCGGCGGGCCGTGGCGATCGATTTGTTGTGGGAGATTGCCAACGGCCGGCTGGCGACCGCATGGCTCGAACTGGTGGCCGCCAGCCGCACCGATTCGTATCTGCGCGAGTCGGTGAGCGCGGCGAACGGCCGGATGGCGGAATTCATCGATCAATCCTTCAAGGAACTCTTCCCGCGTCCCGATTCGGCCGGCGCCGATTACGAGCTGATCCCGCAAATCGTGTTCCTGATCCTCGAAGCGATGGCGCTCCAGGGCAAAACGATGAACCCGAAGCTGACGGCGAGAGTCCTTGACGCGCTCAAGACTGTGATGCCGTAGCCGCGCCGCCCGGGCGCCGCGCTATTTCTCCGCCGGACGAATTCTCATCGCGACCGTCTCGCTTGCCGGCTTCGCCCGCGCCTGCCAGAAACCGAAACTCCTTACTGGGGAACGGCCTGGCTCGCGCCGTCGCCGAGGGTCACCCCGGCTCGCGCCAGGTAGCGGGCGGGAAAACGACTGTTGAAGACGAACCCGGCAATCAGCAATGCCGTCGGCAGCGCAAATCCGGGGACCAGCTTGCCGAAGTTGCCGCCGATGATGACGCCGGTCACAGCGAAGCCGACGTTGACGGTCATCAGTCCGCACCAGAAAAGAGTCATCACCAGGTTAAGCCGGATGAAGACCGGATGATCCCAGAACTCGGGCGGCGCGTTTTCGCGGGCGTAGGCAGCGGTGAACGGATGGCCGATCGCGACCGAGCTCCACGCGGCAACCGCAAAGCATGACCAGATGACGACCACGTTGTAGGCCGGAAACGCGGTCGAGCGCAGGCCTATCATCAGGACTGAGCCGATCGCGAAGAAGGTCAGCGTGGTCCAGTCCATCAGTCTGATCGAGTCACCGCGACGGCGCCGCACGGCCAGAAATATCAGGCAGAGGATTAAGCCCCCGCCGGTCGCCACGCGCCAGTGATTGGCGCCGGAAGCGAAGCCGTAGAGGACAAAGGGCCCGAACGACATCAGGCCGATTGCAACGCCCGAAAGTTTTTTCTGTTCCGCCACGCGCGCGCACTCCTTCACCGGCAATCGCGCCGAAACCCGGTGCGTCTTCGGCTCCGGAAGCCGATGGACGCGCCAATCCGCCCCAGCCGATTATCGGAATCCCGAAAAGATACAGCAGCGGCACTTCACCGCCAAAGGACCTTAGTGAGTTGCAATGTCCAAGGTCAACGACCAGCGACGCTCGACCACAAACGCGCCGCGGCCAAAGAGCAAGACTGCTGGGAACCGAAGTATTTGAAAGCCGTCGGGCCTCCGGTAGAGTTTCGCCCCAATAGGCGCCGGTGGGGGACATTGGTGAGTTCGCATTCTCAGCGATCGGTCTTGAATTGGCTTCGCAACGCGCCGTGGATCACGGCCCAGCGGATTTCGATCTACCCCAAGCTTTTTGTCGCTGCTTATGTGCTCACCTACATCCTGTGGGTGAGCACCATGCATGGGATGGTCGATCGAGAGGGAACCGCGATCGGCGCCGATTTCATCAACAGCTGGGGTGGCTCGTATCTGGCTCTCTCGGGGCATCCTCAGCAGGTCTACGATCTCGCGATGATACACGTGGCGGAACGAGCCGCGGTCGGTGGACAAGAGGTGAGCTTGTGCGGATGGTATTATCCGCCGACTTTTCTTCTGATCGTCCTACCGCTCGCTCTGGTTCCCTACTTATGGGCGCTGGCTGCGTGGACTCTGGCGACTCTCGCAGCCTACCTGTCGGTGCTGTGGAAAACCGCGCCATGGAAACAGACCGTATGGCTCGCACTCGCCTTTCCGGGTGCATGGATCAATTTGATCAATGGGCAGAATGGGTTCCTGAGCGCTGCTCTGCTTGGCGGCGGCCTGCTTTACCTGGAACAGCAGCCGGTACTCGCCGGATTCCTATTCGGGTTACTCGTGATCAAGCCGCATCTGGGGATTTTCGTACCCTTGGTTCTCGTACTCTCGCGGCGATGGCAATGCCTTCTTGCCGCCACCGTTTCATCGCTGGGGATTATTGCGCTGTCGCTGCTCGCGTTCGGGCCAGAGACCTGGCTCACGTTTTTTCACTCGATCTGGCTGCCCCACTGGATCGTCCTCGAACAGGGCGCGATCCCCTATTCCTACCAGCAAAGTGTGTTCGCTGCAGCGCGTTTGTGGGGCCTGTCGTTGCGAATAGCGTATGCCGTCCAAGCCCTCGCGGCGCTGTCGGCAGCGCTTGTGCTTGTGTGGCTGTGGACAGGTAATTGTTCCTACCGCCTTAAAGCCGCCGCGCTCGTGATTTGCGGCCTGCTCGCGACCCCATACCTGTTCGACTACGACTTGACCCTGGTCGGAGTTGGAATCGCATGGCTCGCAATCGAGGGGATCGAGCGCGGCTTCCTTCCCTTCGAGAAGTCGGCGCTCGTGCTTGCATGGCTCGCTCCGATTGCCGATCGGGCCGTGGCGAAATACGCCTTGATACCGCTATCCCCTCTCCTGAATATCGTCCTGCTGGCTTTCATCACAGTTCTCGCGGCCAGATCTCAAAGCGGCAAGATGAGCGAATCCGCGGAATCGGTTTCCACAGCCGCGACCGCCACCGCGACGCCGGGCTCGGCGATCCGTCCACAGACGACAAGACGCAGTGGCCCTTCACCCATTACGCCCGATAAGTAAAGTTCCGGGCGCGCGGGTGGGCGCGTCAGTGGCGGGGAGCGTCGGCGCCGCGGGAAACCTCCATCCAGGCGTTGATCAGATCGTCGGCCTCGTCGGGTTCGAGCCGGCCGTCTTTCACGGCGGCGAGAATTTCAAGGATCGCGTCGTCGCGGCTCAGTTTCTCAGTTGCGCCCGGCGTGAACCGCGACGACTGACTATCACAGGCCGGTATTTTAGTATCCATTTCAGCGTCCGACCCAGCACTCGATTGAGTAGCCGACTGAGTAGTTGACTGAGTAGCGCTGCCGGCTCGATCATGCGAACGGTTGCGCACGTTGCGCGCGGCTTCGCGGATCTTGTCGCGCATCTCGCGCGCGGCCTGCCGCACCCGCTCGCGCATCTCGTGGCGCGCCTCGCGCGAACCGCCGCGCACGGCATCCGCCACCAGATCGCCGATTTCCCTGCCCAGCTTGCCGAGCCGGTCGCCGACCTCGCCGGGGACCGACTCTTCGATCTCGGCGATCGCACGCTCGACTTCGCGCAGACCCTCGCTGACGCTGCGTTTCACGTCGCGGGTAACTTCGCGCACGATTGTGCCGGACATCCCGCCACTCTCGGCGACGAACTGGCCGGCGGCGTCGAGCACACTGCGCACAAAAGCGGGAATCTCGCCGCCAAGCTCGCCGGCGAGATCCTCGAACGGGGCCGAGCATGCGCCCCTCATGCGCGCGCGGTGGCCGCGGCCGCAGAAATCGCGCTCGCGCGCGTCGGCGCTGGCGACAATCACGTCGGCGCCGCGGGTCTCGACGGCGAGTTTCATGCGCGCACCTGAGGCCGGTTCGGGACCGATCGGACCGTGAACATGATTGCGGCCGAGCCACTTGAGCCCGGCGGCGTCAACGCCGTAGGTGCGGATTCGACCCCATCCCGCGGCGGCGTCGAGCTCGAGCGAAGCGTTCGCATCCACCTCGACGTTGACCCGTCCGCGGCTTCTAACGCTCCACGTTTTATCGGCCGGAAAGGGACCGGCGAGATAGACCGCGCCGCCCACATCTTCAAGCTTGAGCGCGCCGCCGACGCGGGCGATGCGCGCGCTGCCGCCGACCAGGCCCACTGCGACTTCGCCGGCGACGCTGTCGGCCGCGAGCTTGCCGCCTATTTTGCCGATCCGGACTCCGCCGGACAGGTTCGAGGCGCGCACCTTGCCGCCGACGGCGCCGGCTTCGACGTGGGCGGCGTCTTCGATTTCGAGATGTCCACCGACGATGCGGGCGATGAACGGCGCGCGCAGGCCAAGCAGCCGCGCGCCGCCGGCGATTTTTTCGATCGCCACTTCGCCGTCGATCGCGCGGCAATCGAATTCGCCGGCGACCAGGCTGAAGCTGATGGCGCGGGCGGATTCAACCGAGAGCGCGCCGCGGACTTTGAGGCCTTCAACCGAACCGGCTTGGTTGATGGAGACGTTGCCGCTGACGGTGTCGCGAATGGAAATGGCGCCGAGGCGGCGCGCGTGGAGATTGCCGCGCACGCGCTTGACGACGAAGGGGGTGGCTAGATCGGAGACGTCGAGGTTGCCGGCGAGATCTTCGACTTCGACCGCGACGCCGGCGGGGACCGCGATGGTGGCGTTGTCGCGCAGCGTCACTTCGGCGACGCCGGCGTCGCGAGTGAGTTGCGGCGCGGTGTTCGAATCGATCTCGACGGCGGATCGATCGGGGCCAACGCCGGTGATTTTCAGATTCCCGGCGGCGCGCAGGATGCGGATTGATTCAACTCCTTCAAGCGTCGAGATAGCCATGGCGGATTTCCTCCGTTGATTTTTTCATTTTTCACTTTTCGCTTTTCCACTTTTTCACTTGCTCAGTCGTTTTTTGTGCGCGGCTCATTGAGCGCAGCGAGCGCTTGCTCGGGCGTGAGTTTGCCGCGCTTCAGATCGGCCAGGACCGAGCGGCGCCGCGAGCCGTCGTCGTCGGAAGGCGCGGCCTCGGGAGCGGACTTGGCGGAGTAGCCGAGCGCGGTGATGACTTCGTCGAGTCGCGCGCGCACGGTCGGGTATGAGACGCCGAGTTCGCGCTCGACTTCGCGGATTACGCCGCGGTTCTTGATGAAGACCTCGACGAAATCGATCTGCGCACCGCTGAGCTTGAGCAGGGCGGGCGGGGCGAATTCGCCGTCGATGGAGATCGAGCAATCGGGGCATCGCAGGCGCGCGACTGTCAGGTTTCCATCGCATGACGGGCATTTAAGAATTATCGGCCTCATATTTGGAAATATTGACTAAAATATTAAGATTGTCAAGTTCAGATTAAGATTCTTAATCTTTTATTGAAACTGCGGATGGCAGGTGGACTTACGTGAATCGGAGGCGACGGACATCTGATGGGAAGCCTCAAGCCGCGTTTTTCAGCTTTCGATTTTCATATAGAATGAGCAATTCATACATTCCCTTGTGGTTTTGGGACGGCTACGCTCTAGGGCTAGCTTTGTTCCGTCAAATTTTTTTTTATTTTTCACTGGAACTCGGGGTCGCGGTGAAAGCATGGGCGGTCCGCTTTCGAGCGAGGTGCGGAGGGTCGTGGCTTTGCCCATGCTGTACGCGTAGCAGAGAAACTGTGCCGGGGGCAGGCTGAACAGATCATCCCTGGACGCGGGACCAGCCAACCCCTGGCCCCTTCCGTCGAAGGAACGGGAGCGGTCTCGGAGGAGGCGACGGATGGAGCGCCCGTCGAGATTCTTCGCTCAGCAGCCTTCGCTCAGGATGACGCGGTCGGGGGCGCGGGGTGCTGCTGGCTCAGGCAATGAACGGAGCCCAGCCCCCAGACCAGGTCGGTCGAGGGGACACCGACGACGCGGCGGCCGGGGAAGAGCCGGGAGAGCGTCGAGGCCGCGACGTTATCCTGCGGGGACATAAATCTCGGCATCAGGACTGCGCCGTTGGCTATATAGAAGTTCGCGTAGGAGGCGGGCAGGCGCGCGCCGTCGTAGATGACAGCGGGGGGCATCGGGATAGTTTCGATTTTGAAGGGGCGGCCGTCCTGATCGCGCATCGCGCGCAGGCGGTTAAGGTTGTCGCGCAGCACCGGGTAGTTCACGTCGGCGGGATCGTCCTCGAGGACGGTGACGATAGTGTCGCGGGCGACGAAGCGCGCGAGGTCGTCGATGTGGCCGTCGGTGTCGTCGCCGGCGATTCCGTCGCCGAGCCATAGCACGTTGCTCACGCCGAGATATGTGCGCAGGTAATCCTCGATGTCGGCGCGGCTGAGCGCGGGATTTCGATTGGGGTTGAGCAGGCATGACTCGGTGGTGAGCACGGAGCCGGCGCCGTTGACGTCGATCGAGCCGCCCTCGAGCACGATTCCCGGCTCGATCACATCGAAGCCGTAGCGGCCCCCAAGTTTTTGCGGGACAACGTCGTCGAGATCGAATGCGCCGTACTTCCGGCCCCACGAGTTAAAGCGCCAGTCCAGCGCAATCTGATTTGGGCCGGCGGCCGAATCGGTTGCGAGGCGGTTGACAAAAATCGGGCCGTGGTCGCGCGCCCATGCGTCGTTGGTGGGCAGATAAAATATATCGACGGCCCCAGTCGCCGCGTCATCGCTATCGCCCCGGCGGCGGATGGCGTCGCGAATCATCGCACGCACTTCGTCGATCTGCGTTTCATTGTTGACCATCAGGCGGACGGGCTCGAATCGCGCGATGGCCGCGACCATATCCGCATAGATCGGCGGGATAAGGTCGAACTTGCCGGGCCAGGTGTCGAGATTGTGCGGCCATGCGAGGTAACAGGCGAGATGCGGCGCCCATTCGGGCGGCATCCGGTAGGCCGCGAGCAGGCGGCGATGCTCAGGTGGAATGGGATTCACGGCTACGATCGAAAGCGGCGCGTCAAATCTGCGTAGGCGTCGATACGGCGATCGCGCAGGAAGGGCCAGTTGCGGCGGACTTCCTCGATCTTGGCGAGGTCGCATTCGACCACCAGCGTTTCCTCGCCGGTGGTGCTGGCGCGCGCGATTACTTCGCCAAACGGATCGGCGACAAATGAATCGCCCCAGAACTCGAGTTCACCCTCGACGCCGACGCGATTGACGGCCGCGACGAAGACGCCGTTGGCGATGGCGTGGCTGCGCTGGATCGTCTCCCAGGCGTCTTGCTGTTTGGGACGGACTGTTTCCGGCTCGCCATGCCACCATCCGATCGCGGTCGGATAGAACAGAATCTGCGCGCCAGCCATCGCGGTGAGCCGTGCCGCTTCGGGGAACCATTGATCCCAGCATACGAGCACGCCGACGGGGCCGCGTGAGGTGGGGTGCGCGGCGAAATCGAGATCGCCGGGGGCGAAGTAGAATTTTTCATAGTAGCGGGGATCGTCGGGGATATGCATTTTGCGGTAGCGGCCGACGATTTTCCCGGCCTCATCGATGACCGCGGCAGCGTTGTAATAGACGCCCGCCGCACGACGCTCGAAGATCGACGCGACGATGATGATTTTCCGCGCCTTGGCCACGGCGCCGAGCGCTTCGGTGGTGGGGCCGGGAATCGGCTCGGCGAGATCGAAAAATTTCGGGTCCTCGGTCTGACATGGGTAGTGCGCGCCGAACAGCTCCTGGGTGCAGACGATTTGCGCGCCGCGCCGGGCGGCCTCCTCGATTTTGGCGATTGCCTTGTCGAGATTGAGGCGCGGCTCGGGCGCACAGCTCATCTGGATGAGGCCGATGGCGACCTTATCGGCGGGCGAACCCATGACAATTGTGATAGCAACCGGGCGCGGCGCACGCCATCACCCCCGGGCCTCTTGCGGCGCTCGAAGAGTCGCGCCAGTTGCGGCACAATCGAGTTACATGCGGCACGAAACATTTTCGTCATCAGCGGTTGCATGGGCGGCGCTGTGATATTCTAATAGGACGCGCAAAAGGAACGCGCGCTGGAGCAATTTATCGGGACTGCCCGCCGCTGATAGCCGGGTCCTGCGCAAGGGAAGGCCGCGAACCCCGCCAGGTCCGGAAGGAAGCAACGGTACCGGCTGCCACCCTGTGCCGCAGGGGTGCCTGGCTATCATTCGACGGGCAGTTCCAGTGCGAAAAGATCTCGCGATGGCCGAATCCCTGACGACACATCTCGTACTCGCGCGCAAATGGCGGCCGGAACGCTTCTCGGAGCTGGTGGGCCAGGAGCACGTGACGCGCACGCTCGGCGAAGCGCTGAAGCGGGGCCGAATAGCGCACGCGTTTCTGTTCACCGGGATTCGTGGCGTCGGCAAGACCACGGCGGCGCGAATTCTCGCGCGATGCCTCAATTGCGAGAAAGGACCGACCGCCGAGCCATGCGGCGAATGCGCGGCCTGCGTGGAGATTCGCGGCGGGCGCTCGCTCGACGTCAGCGAGATCGACGGCGCCACCTACCGCAAGATCGAGGACGCGCGCGCGATAATCGAAAACCTGAGCTACCGCCCGGCGCGCGACCGCTTCAAGATTTACATTATCGACGAGGCGCATCAGCTGACCGATTCGGCCTTCAACGCGCTGCTCAAGACGCTCGAGGAGCCGCCGCCGCACGTCAAGTTTATCCTCGCGACGACCGAGCCGCAGAAGATGCCGGAAACGATCCTGTCGCGCCTGCAGCGCTACGACTTTCGGCGCATCCCGTACCTGACGATTCTCGAGCGGCTGAAGGATCTGGCACGGCGCGAAGGGCTCGAGGCCGAGGAGGGCGCGCTGCGGCTGCTCGCGCGCGAGGCCGGCGGCAGCATGCGCGATGCGGAGCGGATGCTCGAGACCGCGATGGCAACGGCACCGGCGCAGGTGACGGAGGCCGAGGTGGCATCGTCGCTCGGCGTCGCGAGCCGGACTACGGTTTTGAAACTGGCCGGCGCGATCTTGGAGAAGAACGCGGCCGCAGCGCTGGCGCACGTGCGTGAGCTTAAGAGCCGCGGCGCAAACCTTGAATCGCTGGGGCGCGATTTGCTCGAAACGTTCAGAAATCTCGCGGTCGCGAAACTTCCCGCCAGCGGCGCGGATAGCCCGCTCGACGATATTCCCGATCACGAAGCAACGGAGCTCAAGCGGCTGGCCGCGGGCGCGAGCGCGCGCGACATCATGCGGCTGTTCCGTCTGATGGCCGATTCGCAGGAACAGATTCTTCGCTCGCCGTACCCCGACCTGCTGCTCGAAATGGCGGTGGTGCGGATGGCGTCGCTGGCGGCGGTGATCGACGCCGACGAATTGCTGCGCGCGATCGGCGCGGACAAGACTGCGCCGGCGCCGACCTCCGGGACTCCACCCGCGCCGTCCGGCGGCGGCTTAAGCAGCCGGGGCGCGGCGAAGCCGCAGAGCGCATCGAAGGAGCAATCCAGCGGTGCGCGGCGGCTGCGGGTCGAGGGCGAAGTCAAGGCCGATGCGCCGCTTCGCCATGAGTTTCAAGATGACCGCCCGCGCGAACTTCCCGAGCTGCGCGATTTCATCCGGGGCCGGCGCGCCGCGCTGGCCGGTTTCATGGAGCAGGGCGCGGGACTTGCGCTCGACGGCGACCTGCTGACGGTCACGGCGCGAAACGAAATTTACGTCCGCTATCTCAACGACAACAAGATGGTGATTGCGGAGCTTGCCAGCGAGCATCTTGGCCGCGCGATTCGAGTCGAGCTTTCGACCAACGGGGCGGCCAAGCTTGGCTCTGCCGGCCGCGCTGCGATCGCGCTCGGCGGCAACGGCCGGACGCGAGAATTGTCGTCTGCGCCGGCGGCGGATACAAATAATCCGGTTGCCGCGAAGAGCGCGCAAAAAGAGGCGGCGCCATCGAAGCCGGTTGAATCAACCGGAGAAATCGCGCCGATGCCGCCGGCGATGAATGCCGCGCTGCGCGCAGCGACACCCGAGGAACGGCAAGCGGTGCTTGCGGATCCCGCGGTGCGCAGAGTGTTCGATACGCTGGACGCGCGGCTGGTGGAACTCAGAATACCGAATCTCACGCCGGCTTCGGCCAAGGAAGGCGCGGCCCGGAATCAAAGTAGTACGCCGCAAAGGGGAGCTCGCGGCAAGGAGCAATCAGAATGGCAGAAATAGATTTGTCGGCATTGATGCAGCAGGCGCAAGAGCTGCAATTGCGAATGAAGGAGATGCAGGAAACGGCGTCAGCCAGAACCGTTGAGGCTCAATCGGGCGGCGGGATGGTGCGCGTGGTCGTGGACGGCTCGCTGCGCCTGCGCAAAATAGAAATCGACGCCGCGATCGTCGCGGCCAACGACAAGTCGATGCTCGAAGACCTGATCCTGGTCGCCGTCAACGACGGGATGGCTCGCGCGCAGAGGATGCTCGCCGACGAGATGGGCAAGCTCGGGCCGTTCCAGGGTCTGCAGATCCCCGGCTTCGGCGCCGAATGACGGAGCGCGCGATGCCGGAAAACCTCAAGCACCAGGACGGGCTGCCTCCTGCGATGACGCGGCTTGTCAAAGAACTGTCGCGGCTGCCCGGGATCGGCGAGAAGACAGCGTCGCGGCTGGTGTTCAATCTGCTCAATCGGCCGCGCGACCAGGTGATCGCGCTGGCCGAAGCGCTGCTCGAAATGAAAGAACGCGTCGGTCTGTGCTCGGGTTGCTTCGGGCTGTCGGATCATCCACGCTGTCAGATTTGTGACGACGAGCGGCGGGAACGGGAGGTGATTTGCGTAGTGGAAGGACCGGCGGACTTAATGGCTATCGAGCGGGCCCGCAGTTTTGGAGGCGTGTACCACGTGCTCAATGGCGCGCTCGCGCCGTTGGACGGCATCGGCCCCGACGACATCAAGATGAAAGAACTGATTGCCCGCGTAAGTCCGCCCGCGGTCGTTCGCGAGGTGATAATCGCGACCAATGCGACCGTCGAGGGCGAGGCGACCGCGCTTTACATCGCGCGCGCACTGAAACCGCTCGGCGTGAAGACGACGCGGCTGGCGCGTGGACTGCCGGCCGGCGGCGACCTCGAATACACCGATTCTGCGACTCTGACCAGTGCGCTTAGCGGCCGCCGCGAACTCTAGCCCACGTGCAAACAGTCTTCGGCCGTTTATTCAGGTCAGGAACCGCGGCGCGGGCACGATGGCAATCGTGGCTCGGCGCGGGCGCGGCGATATTGGCGATAGCAGTGTCGGCCTGCGGTCCGTCGAGGCCGTTGACGCCGGCAGAGAGGGGGCGAATCGCGTACGTGACCACCTGCATGGTTTGCCATAACCGCGATCCCAACCTGGCCGGCAGCAAGGGACCGCCGATCGCGGGTTCGTCGCGCGAGTTGGTTGCCGATCGCATTCTGTATCTCAAGTATCCGCCCGGGTACAAACCCAAGCGCACCACGCATAACATGCGTGCGCAGCCTCAGCTTGCCAATAAGATCGACGACTTGGTGGCTTTTCTGGCCGAGGCGGCGAAAAAAAATGAAGCAGTCGCGGTGAGCGGCCCGAAGACTACCGTCCCCATTGCGCCCCATCGGGCGCAAAACTAAATTAGATACCGGAATCTTGGGTTCAACTTTTACCCGCAGCCGGGCGGCGGCACATCGCATTTCGCGTCGGCGCCCGAAAGGACGGTGTTTCACCATGGCTTTTGAACTTCCAAACCTTCCCTACAGTATGGACGCGCTGAAACCCCACATCTCCGCCGAGACGCTCGAGTATCATCACGGCAAGCATCACCAGGCCTACGTCACCAAGCTCAACGAACTGATCGTGGGCACCAAATTCGCGAGCGCTTCGCTCGAAGAGATTGTGAAGACGGCGGAACCGGGGCCGCTCCTCAACAGCGCGGGGCAGCATTGGAATCATTCCTTTTACTGGAAATCCATGAGTCCGAAGGGCGGCGGCGAACCCAAGGGTCCGGTCGCCGACGCGATCAAGAAAGGCTTCGGCAATTTTGACGCGTTCAAGAAAAAATTCAGCGAGCTTGCCGCCGGTCACTTCGGCAGCGGATGGGCGTGGCTGGTGCGCGCGAAGGACGGCTCGTTACAAGTCGTCGCAACCCATGACGCGGGATGCCCGATACGCGAGGGCCAGACGCCGCTAATCACCTGCGACGTTTGGGAGCATGCGTACTACATTGACTATCGCAACGCGCGCCCCAAGTACGTCGAGGCGTGGTGGCAACTGGCCAACTGGGATTTCGCCAACGCGAATTTGAAGTAGGCAACTCGACAAATTCGATTCCTCACAAACGCCGGGAGATCCCCCGGCGTTTCTTTTTTTGGCTCCGCGCTTTGCGCTATCGCGGCGCCTCACTAGAATCACGCGCCATGGAATCAACCAAGGCATCGCTCGAGAAGATCGTCCCCGGTATCCACGCCTGGATGCAGCCGACCACGGGATGGAGCCGCAACAATGCGGGCCTGGTGGCAGGCGATGAATCCGCGCTGATCGTCGATACGCTGTTCGATCTGCCGCTCACCGGCACGATGCTCGAGGCGATGCGCGCGGCGTGCCCGATCCCGGTGCGCTTTCTCGTCAACACTCATTCGAACGCCGATCACGTGCACGGCAATCAGCTGGTGGAAGGCGCCGAGATAATTGCGCATCGCAATTGCAGGGAGGAAATGCGCCGCGCGGGCGATCCGGCCGGCTTCGAGCGCATGATGCGCGACGGAATTCCGGGACGCGACCTGGAGTACGTGCGCGAGGCGTTCGGGATGTTCGACTTTCGCGGCATCAGGAGGTGCCTCCCGACCGTGACGTTCGACGAACGGATGACGGTGCATCTCGGCGATCGCGCGGTCGAGTTGATGCATTTCGGTCCCGCGCACACGATGGGCGACATCGCCGCATACGTGCCCGACGCGCGCGTGCTGTTCGGCGGCGACCTGCTCTTTTACACCGACACGCCGGTCGTGTGGCAGGGCTCGCTTAGGGGATGGATGGGCGCGCTCGACAAATTGGCGGCGATCGATCCGGCGGTGGTAGTGCCGGGGCATGGACCGCTGTGTGGCAAGGAAGGACTGCTCGAGCTGCGCGAATATTTCACGCTGGTGCGCGAGCAATCGGCGCGTCATTTCGAGGCCGGCCTCGACGCTGACGAAGCGGCGCGAAGAACCGACCTCGGCCGCTTCATGAAATGGACGCTGCCGGAGCGATTGGTCGCGATCGTCGATAAGTGCTACCGCGATCTGAACGGACAGCCCGACGACGCGCCGGTCGATGCGCTCGGGATGCTGGCGCGGATGGGCCAGCTTCGAAATTACTGGCGCGAACGCGGGGTGAAGCGCGACACAGATCCTTGAAAATCGAGCCGCGATAGTCGCCGACGGGGACCGGAGAGCCGGGCCGCGCGGTGGTCGAGCATTTCCTGATCGCGGGCGCGATCACTCCGCCTGTACGGACGCGCGCGTGAGAGAGCGCGCGCTGGATTCAATTCTGCGCGGCCGCGGCGTGTGAATACGCCAGATGGAGCCGCGATCTATGCGGCATCGCCAGTCGATCCGCAATCACGCGGTACACATCGGCGTTCAATCCCATCCCGACGTGACTGCCAGTCACCTCGACGTTTTCCACCGTCGGCGCGCCGCTCAAATCGACACAGCTTTGCCAGTGCACGACCCCGTCGGTGCGCGAGTACACGTGCGTGGCCGGGACCTGCGCGGACGATTCGTCGCTCAACATCAGTCCGCACTGGCACGACTCGCTGAGGCATCCGTCAGCCTTGCCGCGCAGTGCGGCCATCGATCGCGCAACCGCCTGCACGGCAAGGTTGGCTGCGCGGCGCGGTTGCCTGATGGGCGATCCAAGCGTGATCGCCCGCTCGACCATTTCGGGGTGCTCGCGGGCAATCTCCCGCGCGTAAACGCCGCCGAGACTCTGGCCGATCAGAACGATCGGCTGCCCGAATTTCTCATGGACCAAAGCGAGCCGTAAGTTCAACTTCCGCATCGTGTCGCGCGGGCATTCGGAGTTCGACCAGATTCCCGCATAGACTGCGCGATGACCGAGCCATCGGCAAAAATTCGCCAACGGCGCAAGCGTCACGTCGCCAGCCAGGAAACCCGGAATAAGCATGACGACTTTGCTGTTGAGCGGCTTTACGTGTGGCCAAGGATGGGCGAGCGCGCCGAGCCAATAAATTGTGGCCTCGAGCGGAACTCGCAATTCGCCCAAGGCGTCGAGCATCGAGGGGCGGCTGGGTTGTAGGGCGATTCGCGAAGAAGTTGGCGCGCTATTTGGAGTCATAACTCTCCTTTGTGGGGCAGCTCGCGCGGGCAACGTCTTCATCGGCAGGCGCATGCAGGGCGAAACCGCATCCTCGTCATCCCATTCATCCTCTAATCCAACATAACCATTTTTGACCGGCTGCGCAATGATTTCTAATGACTGATTTGATGATTTTGTAGGCACCTGCGCGGTACGGCAGTCAACGGCTTGCGCACTGATGCGGCAGCCGCCCGCGTAAGAGTGAAAATAACTGCCAAAACTGGCCAATGCGCTGTCCTGATTTCCGGCAACGCGGACGCGTCGCCTGGTCAAGCACGAGGGAATGTGCCGCAATTTTCACCAAGGACACGGCGCGTCGCGCGTTGGAGAGAGCGCAAACGGTCCCCCTCGATTGGATTTCTTGAATGCTGGCCGGTTTGCTAACCTAGCCGGCTCAAATCCCGGTTTTTTGAGAGGTACAAATGGAGTTTGGAATTCAGCTTGGCAACATGGAGCCGGCCCAGTATCGGGCCAACGCGCAAGCCGCGGAGGCGCTCGGCTACGACCTGATCGTGTTTCCCGACCATCTCGTTAACGAAGGTCCGGAGCGGCAATACGATCCGAAGTCGCTGGCGTATGACCATATCGTGATGGCCGCGGCCGTGATCGAAGCCACGAAGAAGATTCGCGTCGGCCATCTCGTGCTGTGCAATTTGTTTCGTCATCCTGCAATCACGGCGCAGAGCCTGATGACGCTGGACCGGCTGAGCGGCGGCCGGCTCGTCGCCGGACTCGGCACCGGATGGACCGAGACGGAATTCAAGATGAGCGGGATTGCGTTCCCGCCGATCACCGAGCGGCTGCGGATGCTCGACGAAGCGATGACCTGCATCCTGTCGCTGTGGACCAACGAGCGCACGACTTTCGACGGTGAATTCTACAAGTTCAAAGATGCGATCATGTGGCCCAAGCCGATACAGCAGCCGCATCCGCCGATAATCCTTGGTGGCGGGGGCAAAGGTCTGCTGCGGCTGGCGGCCAAGTACGCGGACTACATCAACATCATTCCGGATGCGGGCAAGCGCGGACACATCTCGATGGAGGTCGTGAAGCGCACCACCGACGACTCGTTGCGCGAGAAGGTGCGCTTCGTCCGCGACGAAGCCAAGCGGCTGGGCCGTAAACCCGACGCCATCCGCGTCAGCAACTTCATTTTTTCGACGATTATTTCGGACTCGCGCGAGGCCACCCGCAAGACCGCCGAGATGATGGCGCCGATGTTTGGCCAGACCGCCGACGGGATACTGGCTTCGCCGATGATGCTGATCGGAACGCCGGAGGAATGCATCGTCGAGCTGAAGCGGCGCGCCAAGGACTGGGGCACGTCGCAGATTATCTTTACCGGCGAGGTCGCGCAGGACGAAAAGCTGATACGCAAGCTGCGGGAGAAGGTCCTCGCGCACGTGTGAGCAAGCGACGTTCTAGATGCTGTAGTTGATTGCGTGCTTGCGCTTTTCCGACAGCGCTTGCAGCGTCACTCGGCGCAGGATGCCGTTGACGGAGTCGCGGACCTCGCTCCATACGTCGCGCATCGCGCACGACTGATCGCGCGGACACATCGACGAACTTTCCTCCAGGCATTCGACCGGGGTGTAGTCGCCTTCGATTATTTCCACCACCTCCGCCATCGTGATTCGCGCCGGCGCCTTGGCCAGCATGTATCCGCCGCTGGGCCCTTTCTGGCTGGCGACCAGACCGCCGCGCTTGAGCTCGATCAGGAGTCGGCGCAGGTAGTTTTCGGGGATGTTCTGGGCCTCTGCTATTTCCTCGACTCGAACCGGCAAAGTCGTAGGATAACGCTCCGCCAGTAGCAGAAGGGCCTTCAAGGAATAGTCAACGCCGACGCCGAACTTCATTTTTTCCGCAACTCTCTGCGCTCTATTGTTAGCATAACAGGTCAATCTGTGGAATAGGCAACTGGCTTAGTCATCTACTTAATTGACTAAGTCAGTAACCTAAGTTATCTTTTGTCTCCGCAGGAGATTCGAGCAGTGCCGAAGAGAGAGGCGCCGGGTTGGGAAATGGTGTTGAAGCGCAATTCAGTCGAGCGCCTCAAGCACGAGCTGTTTCCGACCGAGCTGGCGGGTCAATGGGACCGGCTGGCGCAGACCTCGTACGAAAAACTTCCCGAGGAAGATATCGTGCGGCTCCAGTGGTTCGGCATGTACCATGACAAGCCGAAGATCGGAACGTTCATGATGCGGGTGAAAATCCCCAGCGGCATCCTGAGCGCCGAGGGGCTGCGGGCAATCGGTGAAATCTCCGAGACCTACGGGCGCGATCAGGGCGAGCTGACCACGCGCCAGAATTTCCAGCTTCATTACATCACGCTCGACAAGTTCCCCGAGATTCTGGAGAAGCTCAAGCGCGCCGGGCTGACGACCATGGGCGGATGCGGCGACGTGGTGCGCAACATCACGGGATGCCCGGTCGCAGGCGTGGATCGGGACGAAGTTTTCGACGTGACGCCGCTGGTCGCCGAGACCGCGGGATTTTTCTATGGCAATCGCGAATACTCGGACCTGCCGCGCAAGCACAAGATATCCATCGCCGCATGCCGGCATCAGTGCAACGCTCCCGAGATCAACTGCGTCGCGCTGATCGGGATGGTGAAGGACGGGCGCGAGGGTTTTGCGGTGCGCGTCGGCGGCGGTCAGTCGTCCACGCCGCGCCTGTCGCGGCATCTGGGCGTGTTCATCACGCGCGAGCAGGCGATGCCGGTGATGCGCGCGATCATCGACGTGTGGAAGGGGACGACCGAGTACCGAATCTCGCGGGTCAAGGCGCGGCTCAAGTTCATGATCGACGATTACGGGCCCGAGGAATTTCGCCGGCTGGTCGAAGCGCGGCTCGGCTTCGCGCTCGAGGATCTCGCCGCCGTGCCGATCCCCGAGACCGAGAGCGATCACATGGGCGTCCGCGAGCAGAAACAGCCCGGACTCAACTACGTTGGCTTTCCGGTTTACCTGGGCCTGATGAGCGGGCGGCAGATGCGCGAGATTGCGGCGCTCACCGCCTCGTTCGGCGGCGACATCCGTCTCACGCGCCGCCAGAATTTCATCATCACCGGGATTCCGGCCGCGCAGCTCGACGACGTGATCGCGCAAGTTGGCGCGATCGGTTTCCCGCTCAATGCCAACGGCCTCTACGCGTCGTCGATCGGATGCATCGGCGACCCGCATTGCAACTACGCCGTCACCCCGACCAAGACCAAGCTCGCGACAATCATCGAGCGGCTGGTGAATCAGTTCGGCGAGCAGGTCGGCGGTCTCAAGCTGAATCTCGACGGATGCCCGCATGCGTGCGCGCAGCACTGGACCGGCGATATCGGGTTGCAGGGCACCACCGGCCGCGGCCCCGCGGGCGAGCCGCTCGAGGCTTTCGACATTATATTGCGCGGCGGGCTGGGCAAGGACGCGGCGATCGGCAAGCCGATTATACGCCGCGTGCCGTCCGCGATGGTCGAAGACTACGTGTCGCGGCTGTTCGGGACTTACCTCGAACGGCGCAACGCCAACGAGACCTTCACCCATTTTTGCGTGCGCACCCCCGACGCTGACCTGATTTCAATCGCAAGTGGAGACGCAAGCGGCGCCGATGTCGCCGCCGCCTGAACCGGGTAATCGCCCCAAGGACTCTGTCATGGCCGCAGTAGCGCGAGTGCAAATCGAACAACCCGAACTGAGCTTCATCATGGACGAACTCGAGGCGGGCGAAGCCGCCGTCGAGCTCGACGACAAGGAGCCGCAAGAAGTCCTGGCCTGGGCTATCGATCGGTTCGGCCAAGAGCTGGCGATTTGCTGCAGCTTCCAGGCCGACGGCTGCGCGCTGATCGACATGGCGCACAAAATTGATCCCAACATCCGCGTGTTTACGATCGATACGGGCCGGATGCCGCAGGAGACCTACGACCTGATTGACAAGTATCGCCAGCGCTACGGAATCAAGGTTGAAGTTTTCATGCCCGATACCTCAGTCGTGCAGCAGATGGTCACCAGGCACGGCAACAATCTTTTCTACAACGACGTCAACCTGCGCCTGCTATGCTGCCAGGTGCGCAAGGTGCTGCCGCTGCGCCGCGCGCTCATGAATTACGGCGCGTGGGTGACGGGACTGCGCCGCGATCAGTGGGCGACGCGCTCGAACATCCGCAAAGTTGAAATCGATCATGACCACGGCGGCATCGTGAAGCTCGCGCCTTTGGCCGACTGGACTGAAGGCGAGGTCTGGGATTACATCCGCGCCAACAACGTGCCGTACAACGCGCTCTACGACAAGGGCTACAAGTCGATCGGGTGCGCGCCATGCACGCGCGCCGTCGGCGAGGGCCAGGACGCCCGCGCGGGCAGGTGGTGGTGGGAGACGGGCGCGCCGAAGGAATGCGGGATGCATTGCGCGATCGAGACGGGCGGCTTCGAGCACGAGCTGGCGGCGTTGCTCGGTCACGACGACGGCGGACACAAATCGTAAACGGCGATGGCGAGCGGCGACCAGCCCAAGGCGGGCGAATCGATAACACTCGATAGTCTCCAGCGCGACATCCTCATTGCGCAAATTCAGGCGTTCCTCGACGCGACAATCGATCCACAGGCGCGCGAAGTCTATCTCGCGCTCAAGTCGGCGATCGAGTCGCTCGAAATTCCGACAGACCTACAGCTAAGACTCGGTGCGATCGTCGAGGTCGCGCTGACCAGCGGCCGCGTCAGGCGGCTGTTCGGTCCCGGCGCGGAGCTATCGTTCAACGCACTGTTCATGAAGACGCCGCGCGGCCGCGAAGTAGCCCAGTCGCTAGCCGAACTCAACAAAGCGCTGGCAACGCTTAAGGGCCAAACGGTCGAGCAGATTACGTCCACCCAGCGGAGCCCTGGCGCCTACGCGCTCACGCTCAAGACCAGCGGATGCCAGCTGGTGATTCGCTTCGAGCAAGCCGGCGTCCGCGTCGAAAGCCTGGAAGTGGATCTCGGCCGCTAGCTGTCGTCATGCGATAGACAATGGACGCCAGAGCGTCCGTCGAGATTCTTCGGCTCACAGCAGCTTCCGCTCAGAATGACACGGAACGGTCCCATCTTTTTGGTGTCATCCCGAGCGAAGCCGAGGGACCCCGGATCTTTATCCCTGAATCCCCTTCCCGTCATCTTGAGCTATGCGAAGGATCTCGCGCGCAAGCGCGTCCCCATCCACAACGCTCGCTACGGTTCCAGTCGCTCCATCAGACGCGGGAATGGCACCGTCTCGCGGATATGATGAATCCCGCATAGCCATCCGGTCATGCGCTCGATGCCCATGCCGAAGCCCGCGTGCGGCACCGAGCCGTAGCGGCGCAGATCGAGGTACCATTCGAAGGGCGCAAGCGCCATCCCGTGCGACGCAATCCTGGCGCGCAGCGTTTCGTAGTCATCCTCGCGCTGGCCGCCGCCTATTATCTCGCCGTGGCCCTCCGGCGCGAGCATATCGACGCATAGCGCGACGTCGGGACGCGCGGGATCCTGCTTCATGTAGAACGCCTTGCACGCGGTCGGGTAGCGATGCACCATCACGGGTCGATCGAATTCCTCGGACAGCGCGGTTTCCTCGTCGCCGCCGAAGTCGTCGCCCCAGTTGACCGCGACGCCTTTCTTTTTCAGCCGCTCGATCGCTTCGTCGTAGCTGATGCGCGGATATGGAAGCTGCGCCGCAGACTGCAGCTTGGTCGTATCGCGCTCGAGCGTCTTGAGCTCGGCGCCACGGCGTTCGAGCACGCGGCCAACGATGTAGGACACGAACTGCTCGGCCAGTTCCATGTCGCCGTCGAGGTCGCAGTACGCGACTTCGGGCTCGACCATCCAGAATTCCGTCAGATGACGCCGGGTTTTGGATTTCTCGGCGCGAAACGCCGGGCCGAAGCAGTACACCTTGCCGAACGCGAGCGCGCCCGCCTCCGCGTAGAGCTGTCCGCTCTGCGTCAGGTACGCCTTGCGCTCGCCGAAGTAGTCGAGCTCGAACAGGTTGGTGGTTCCCTCGCATGAAGTCGGGGTCAGAATCGGCGCGTCGAACAGGACGAAGCCGCGCTCGTGGAAAAAATCGCGGCACGCCGATTCCACTTCGCTGCGGATGCGCAGGATGGCGTGCTGGCGCGAGGAGCGGATCCACAGATGGCGGTTGTCGAGCAAAAACGCCACGCCGTGATCCTTGGGCGTGATCGGATAGTCGGTCGCCGGCGACACGATCTCGAATGATTTCAACGTGAGCTCGAATCCGCCCGGCGCGCGCTTGTCCTCGCGCACGATCCCGGTCACTTCGAGCGAGGTTTCCTGGCCCATGTGATCCGCCGCCGCGAAACGATCCGCGCCGAGATCGGCGAGCGACGCCACGCACTGGCATAGCCCGGTGCCGTCGCGCACCTGGAGAAAATGTATCCTGCCACTCGAGCGCTTGCCCGCAAGCCAGCCCTTGAGCGTGACTTCGTTTCCCGCGTGATGCGACAGTTCTTCGATATAAACTCGCGCCATGGGCCCATTTAAGCATATCGCCGCACAAGTACAGGAGCGTGGACGCGTCGCGCGCTTTGCGTTCATCAGCTAGGCTCGATAGCGGGGAAGGCGGCGGATGAACGGGCTGAACGGACTCAACGGGCTCGACTACGTTGCGATCGCGGTGTTCGCGGTCGGGGCAATCTACGGACTGCAAAGGGGCGCACTCAGGATGGTGACGTCGGTGGTGGCGCTGGCGGCAGCCGTCTATTTCGCGTCGCTCTATTACACCAAGGCCGGGGCGCTCGCCGAGGCGCAGTTCGGATCCTCGCACGCAGTCGGCGCGGTAATTGGCTACCTCGCGATCTTCGCTTTAATCTTCACGGCGGTGGAAATAATCGGCTCGTCGGCGATCCGGCTGATGCAGATCGTTCACCTGAGCCCGCTGGATCGCCTCGCCGGCGCGCTCCTAGGCGCGGGAATCGCGGCGGTCTTTGCGGGTCTGGCCGTGATGCTGATGGCGGCCGTGTTGCCGCCCGACGCGGCTATCCTGCGCAACTCGCAACTGGTGCCGATGCTGCTGGCCTACAACGAGATGCTGGTGGGATACATCCCCGGCGACGCGCGACTCGCCTACGAGCGCAATCGCGATGACCTGATGAAATACTGGGTCCAGAATGCGATGAAGGGCGCGAACTCCGCGCCGTCGCCGGCTACGTCGCCCTCGCCCTCCACCAAATGATCGGGGAATTTCGCTTTCGCTGTTAGCGCTTATGCGATGGCGCTGTCCACGGCCTGGACCAGTCTGCCCTTGGGCACCGCGCCGATGATTTGTTCCTTGACCTGGCCGCCCTTGATGATCAGCAGGTTGGGGATGCCCCTGACGCCGTAGCGTCCCGGCGTCTGCGGATTGTCGTCAACGTTGATCTTCACGATTTTGAGACGCCCCGAGTACTCGCCCGCAAGATCCTCGAGGATCGGCGCAATCGTGCGGCATGGTCCGCACCACGGCGCCCAGAAATCGATCAAAACAGGAGTGGATGACTTCAGAACTTCCTGGTCGAAGCTCGCGTCGGTAACGTGAACGATTTTGTCGCTGGACATCGGGACTTATCTCCTGCTGCGTTAGGTCGCAATTTGAACATAAGTACGGCCGGGTACCCAGTCAAGGCAGGTGAGGCGCGATCGCTTGGGGGGTGGCGAGCGCCAATCGTTTTGCGCGCGCCGATTTGCACTTTGCACTTTTCACTTTTCACTTGGAATCCGCGTGCCGATTCCACTACCCTTGAAAAGCCATGGCTGCACCGATGATGAACGACGTATTGCCCGACCTGCTCGAGGAGATGGTTTATCTGCTCAAGCAACAGGGCGCCGATCCGCTGGAATCCAAGCTGCGCGCTCTGAGAATCGAGTCGATCTGCGACTGTGGCGACGAGAATTGTGCGAGCTTCGCGACCGCCGTCGAAGTCAAGGTCGCCAACTATGTCGAGCTGCAATCGATGGAAGGTCAGGTCATCATCGATTTGAACGCCGACGACGAGATCTGCTTCATCGAGGTGCTCGGCCGTCCCGACGTGAAGTACCTGCTCGAAGAATTTTACGACGCACAGAGCTGACCCGGCGCGCGCCGTGCGACTCTAGCCCGCCGCGCGCTTTTGCGGCGCGACGCGAAACCGCTCGACGAATTCGCTCACCTCGGCGGCGACCCGCTCTTTCTCGCTGTCCACGGTAATCACGTGGTAGCTCTCCTCGAGCTCGACCGCGCGTTTCTCGGGACCACCGAGATGTTTCATCACGTAGTCGACATTTTTGCGCATCGGGCACGTGTGATCGCGCCTGGCGTGCATCACCAGCGCAGGCTGCGCGATCCGCGCCAGCATCGGCTTCACCAGCGCGGACAAATCGAGCAGCTTCATCGGCGCCGACAAGGGCATCAGCCGGCAGCTGGGATGGATCGACCGCGCAGCCGCATCGTGGATATCCGACTCACCCGGATTGAGCAGGTAGATCCGGTCCACGAACGAACCGAGTATCCCGCGCACGCCCCGCAGCATGAGGGTCGTTGCGGCCGGCAGAAAAAACCCCGGCGCCAGCATCGCGACTCCCGCGACCGCCTCGCCCTGATCGGCGGCCAGCCGCGCCGCCAGCACCGCTCCCGCGGACAGTCCCACCACCACGTTGGGCTCGCCGTACTGCCGCAGCTCCTCCAGGCCGTTGACCACGCTTTCATACCAGTTGTCGTAGCCTGCCGCCCCCAACTCCTCGGGCGTTGCGGCGTGACCCGCCAGCCGGACGCCTCGCACGCGTACGCCGCGCGCCGCCAGCCGCTCGCCGAGGTAGCGCATCTCGTATGGAGTTCCAGTCAGACCGTGGATCAGCAGCGCGCTCACGCCCGCGCCGGGAAGGAAAAACTCGTGCGTATCGACGCCCGCTGAGTTGCGCGACGCAGGCTCGCCGGAATCTGAAGCATCGGAACTCATTCCTGACAATGCCGCGCGCTCGGCGCGCTCCTTCAGGTTGACGACCCGCTGGATGCGAGCTGGTCGGAGTCGATTTGTATCCTGGCCTGGTCTTTGAGTTGATCGAGGAAGCGCGTCCATGCCTCCGCGCGGCGCTGCTCGGCGTATTCCTGCATGAACGATTTCTGCGCGCTCTTCCATTCGTCGTCGCTCGGCTCGGCGCGCGAGGCGACTTCGAACAGGTACGAATTGCCGCCATTCTCCATCACGCGATCGATCACGCCCGGAATTGCTGGCACGACCGCGGCGGCGTCGGTCACCTCGGGAAACTCGCCGATGCCGGGAACGCTATGGTCGGCGCGCAGAAACGGATCGACATTTTTAATCGCGAGCTGGTTGGCGGCGGCTGCCTTGTCAAAGTCGGCCGGGCCTTTGATCGTGGCGAGTATCTTATCGGCCTGCCGGCTCGCTTCGGTTTCGGCCGTCGAGCGAATCAGCGCCTCGCGCACCTGCGGTTCGATCTCCTTGAGCGCGGGAATTCGCGACGGTTGCCTCGCCAGCAGCTTGATCACATATGGCGCGCCCTTCTCCGGCACGATCGCCACCTGCCCCGCGTCGAGCTTGAACGCCGCCTCCATCAGTTCCCGGTCCCGCTCGGCGCCGGCCGCCGGTTCACCCTGCGCGAACAGCGGCGTCTCGATCGCCTCGATCCCCCGCTTCTTCGCAAGGTCCTGCAAACTGGCACCCGCCAGCGCTGCCGCCAGGTCCTCCTGCGCCGCCGCGCGCCCGAGCTTCGCCCCGGCCTGCGTGCGCAGCTCGTCAATTATCTTTAGCTTCGCCTCGGCAAGCGTGTCGGTATGCGCGGGCTTGAACTCGTCGAGCTTGACGATATGAAAGCCGAAGCGCGTCTCGACCATCGCGATCTGTCCCGGCTTCATCGCGAACACCGCGTCTTCGAACGGCTTGACCATCTGGCCGCGCCCAAACGTCCCCAGGTCTCCGCCTTCGAGCTTGTTGGATGGATCTTCCGAATACTTCGCCGCCAGCTTTGCGAAGTCGCCCCCCGATTGCGCCTGCTTGAGCACCTCGAGCGCCTTGGCCTTCGCCGCGGCCTTCTCCTTGTCGGTCGCGCCCGCCGGCACCGCGATCAGGATGTGCCGCGCGTGAACCTGGTCGGGATGGGTGAAGCGGGTCCTGGCGTTGCGATTGTAGTAGGCCTGGATTTCCTTGTCGGTCGGCGTGTACTTGGCGGCCAGCAGGAGCGGCTCGTAATGGACGTAGACCAGCTTGACGCGCTCGGGCTCGCGGAATTGCTCCGCGTTCTTTTTGTAGTAGTCGGCGATCTGACTTTCGCCAGGCGAGATCTTTGCGGTGAAATCGCTCAAGGGTATCTCGGCGTAGCGCAATCCGATCCGTTCGTTGCGCAGATTGTAGGCGTGGCGCGCCTCGTCGTCGCTCACCTGCACGCCGGTGTCGATCATCTTGCGCAGCGTGTCGGCGATCATGCGGTCGCGCTCGCCGTTTTCGTACTCACTCGGCTGCAGATCGTTGTTGCGCAGCACCTCCTGGTAAGTACCGAAGTCGAACTGGCCGTCGCGCTGAAAAACAGACTCCTTGGCGATTTTATCCTGCAGCGCCTCGTCGCTGATGCTGATGCCGAGATGGCGCGCCTCTTCGCCGATCAGTTGCTGCTCGATCAACCTGTCCACCGCTTCCTGGCGAAGGTTGATGCTCTTGAGCATTGCCTGCGCGTTGGCGCCGTACACCTGTTGCACGGTCTGGCGGATTTGGGTCGCTTCGCGATCGACTTGCTCGCCCAGTATTTGCCGGCCATTAACGGTCGCGATGGGATGGACGGTGTTGAATAATCCACCGCCCCCGAAACCCCAAAACGCCATGGTGAGCGCCAGGAAGGCGAACGTGACTTGCACCTGCCACGAGTACTGGTAACGGCGGATTCCTTCTAACATTGCCGCGATATCATACTTGACCGCCTTTTCCATGCGCAATTGCGCCCGCTTGCTTGCAGGGGCCGCTTGCTCGGGTACTTATCCCCGTCACGCAAGTACGGTAGAATCCAACTGACGTGACAGATGGCCAAGATTCAACGGCAGTCGTCAAACCAATCGGACCTTAGGTGAATGAAGGAATTTGCGACTCTGGCAAGTTCGGCTCCATGGCCAGATGGTGGACAAGCCGCATAAACTTTCTTCGCAAGGCTCTGCCGCACGAACTCCACAGCCTTCGTATAGTCTCCGTCGGCGGACAAGATGTACGCTGCGTCATATTCGTTCCGCATCGCCATTACCACTAGATCAACGGCAAGGTGAACATCGACCGCTTTTTCGACCCAGACCACCGTCTTTTCGTGCCTTTTTCCCAAATCAATTAGGTCTTTGAATACCTGCGGATCGATTTTTGTCTTGAGTGCATGCACGTAACCAAGCAATTCCTTGGCCGCTTCGCTTTCGGTTTCGCGAGGCTCGATTCGTCCAAAGTGAACGGTTATTCGTGAATCGGTTTTCTTTAGAGCATCGGTGAATTTCCGCTGATCCGCATAGACTTTAGCTCCCTGCCGCTGATCAACTTGGCCGATGTAGTATCGGGTACCGGCCCAATCCCGTGAAGGCCCGATTAACTTCTGTGAGATTTTGGCATAGTCGAGGTGAAAGAGATCGGTTATCCCCGAACTCTTGAGGTAGTGGTACCAGTTGTTGCCGTCTATGAAGAGAACAGCTCGATCCGACATCCCCGCTATCCCCAAAAAAAACCCCGGCGTGTGGCTTTCGCCAGACCCCGGGGGCGTAAAAAGACTGCCTCCCGTAGAAGGCAATCCAAACTCATTACCGCACGACAGCGACTCGCTTGCCGCGCTTCGCTTGGGGGCGTAAAATCATTTGCGGGGAAGTTGGCCGAATGGGTATATGGCACTGGTCTCAAAAACCAGCGAGTCCCATGGGGCTGCGGGGGTTCGAATCCCCCTCTTCCCGTCTTTGATGAGAATTAGCGCGATTTTAGGGGGGCTGTAAAGATACGCGGAATTATGTTATCAATCAACCACTAGGGAGTGTGCTTTGCGTGCAAAGCAAGTAGCTAGCTAGCATGCCAAGAGGCCAGAAATGAGCCAGATCAAAACCCTGTTGCAAAAACATCAGGAGGAACGGGCCCAATTAGAACGCGATTTTCAGACCAAACGGGGAAAACTCGACTTTCTGATTGAAACCCTAGAGGCTGCCCTTTCTGAAGCCACTCCCGCGCGGCGAGGTCGTCGAAAAACCGGTCAATCTGTTGCTGATTTAGCAGAAAAAGTCCTTGATTCTCGACCAGAAGGAATGTTCATACCCGCGCTCTTGGGCGAACTCAAAAGGCTTGGATACGAAACGCAATCAAAGAATGAACCCAATACAGTCAATGCTCTTTTACACAGGGAGAAAGACCGTTTTGTCCGCATAGAAGACCGTTGGATTCTAAAGAAATATCAGGCAACCGTACAGACGCAAGAGCACAAACAAATTTCGGCAGACGAATCGGCCTCTATTGATGCGGCTGAACTTCCCGCTTTCCTTATCAGTATTCTTGCGGACGGAAAGGGACGGAGCACAGAACAACTCGCTAAAGAGGCTGCCGCACGCGGCTGGCAATTTGGAAAGAAGAGTCCGAATCGCGTCGTTCATTTCGGACTAATCAACGCAGCAAAACGAAAACTCGTCGAGAGGCGCAATGGGATTTGGTACAAGCTCCCCAGGCACCTCGCCGCAGTTGAGCGAACAGCGGTTGCTCGAATGGAGCCTGCGCTGTTAAGCAAGGCTCGATGAAGACAATGAAGCAACAGAAGAAACTCAGGCTGTTCACTCTGGCTGATTTTGAGACGGTTCTTCGGGCCGCCGTCGCACCGTTGACCTCTGCTACCGACCGCAACTTTTCGAGAGCGACCGCCAACGCGTCGAATACCTCTTCTTCCTCTACGGAAAACTAACCGCGCCTCTCATCGCCCCCGCCAAGAAAGGCCGGCGAAAAGCGCACTCAAACTAGGACACGACCCCGCTTGCTTGCCTGTGCCGCCCGTCCTCTGTTAGCGTGTCGCGCAGCGGTAGTCTGACGGACCCAAACGTCTCCGCCAGAGAATTCTTCAACATTTGGGCCGCGTCTTGGGGTGGTATTCGGGCCGGGTCCCGGTTGTGGCATCCAAGCCTGAGCCGGGCGGGCAAGGGGCAAAATTCGTGATTCTCAATTCGATTTTCGGCTGGTTCTCCAACGATCTCGCGATCGATCTTGGCACCGCCAACACGCTCATCTACGTCAAGGGCGAAGGCATCGTTTGCAATGAGCCCTCGGTCGTCGCGGTGCAGAAAGATTCGCGCGGCTCGCGGCGCGTGCTGGCTATCGGCTCCGAGGCGAAAAAAATGCTCGGCCGCACGCCGGGCTCGATCGTCGCCATCCGCCCGCTCAAAGACGGCGTCATTGCCGACTTCGAGATCACCGAGAACATGCTGCGCTACTTCATCCAGAAGATTCACTCGGGCAAGACCCTGGTGCGTCCGCGCCCGCGCATCGTCATCTGCGTGCCGTTCGGAATCACCGCGGTCGAGAAGCGCGCGGTGCGCGAATCGGCCGAGTCAGCCGGCGCGCGCGAGGTCTATCTGATCGAGGAGCCGATGGCGGCCGCGATTGGCGCCGGCCTTCCCATCACCGAGCCGACCGGCAACATGATCGTCGATATCGGCGGCGGCACCACCGAGGTCGCCGTGATCTCGCTGGCCGGCGTCGTCTTCTCGCGTTCGGTGCGGGTGGCGGGCGACAAGATGGACGAGGCGATCATCCAGCACATCAAGCGCAAGTACAATTTGTTGATCGGCGAGCGCACCGCCGAGCTGATCAAGATAACCATCGGTTCGGCCTACCCCGGCAACGAGATTCAGACCATGGAGATCAAGGGCCGCGACCTGGTCGCCGGCGTGCCCAAGATTATCGAGATCACCGATGAGGAGATTCGCGAGGCGCTGATGGAACCGGTGCGCCAGGTCGTCGAGTCGGTGCGCATCGCGCTCGAGCGCACGCCGCCGGAACTCGCCTCCGACATCGTCGACAAGGGAATAGTGCTGGCCGGCGGAGGCGCTCTGCTGCGCAACCTCGACGTGCTGCTGCGCGAGGAGACCGGACTTCCGGTTACGCTGGCCGACGATCCGCTGACCGCGGTCGTGATGGGTGCGGGCAAGGTGTTGGACGAACTGTCGCTGCTGCGCGACGTGACCGTTGACTGATCGACTCGCCGGATATCCCTGGAAACTTGAGCCGGCGCGTCGGGCCGTATTGACGTGAGAAGCAGCTTCCTCTGGCGTAACCGCGTGCTGATGACCAGCGCCGCGCTGCTCATCGTGTCGCTTCATCTGATCTCGACCGGAGTCCATCCCGGCGATCTCGCGGCGCGTCCGGAGTCCGCATTTTTGGAAATCATCAGTCCGGTTGACGCCGCGTTTACCCGTCTCAGCGACGGCGCTTCATCGATCGTCACCGGCTACCTCGACCTGCTTCACGTGCGCGAGGAAAACGCCCGCCTGCGCAACGAGCTGGCGCGGGTCAAGAGCGATCGCGCGCGCCTGGCCGAGCTCGAGGTCGAAAATCGCCACCTCGGCGAGCTGCTCGATCTCAAGGACGTGCTCGGCGCCAACGCAGTTGCCGCCAACGTGATCGGCAGCGACGCCACCGGCCTTTCCCGCACCCTGGTTCTCGCCTCGGGTTCCAGCGCCGGACTTCGTCCCGGCATGGCCGTGCTCGCCAACCAGGGCGTGGTCGGCAAGATCATCGCCGTCAGTCCGCACGCCTCGCGCGTGCTGTTGATCGACGACCACAACTCCGCGCTCGACGGCTTCGATCAACGCTCGCGCGCGCGCGGAATCGTCGCTGGGCTGGTCGATGATGGCTTGATCCTGAAGTACGCCGATCGCTCGCAGGACATCCGCATCGGCGACACTATCGTGACCTCGGGCCTCGATGGAATTTTCCCGCGTGGCCTGCTGGTCGGTACGATCAAGAGCGTGCACCATGGAGGGCCGGGCCTGTTCCTTGGCGTAAGGATCGAACCGACGGTCGATTTTCGCCAACTCGAACAGGTGCTGATCGTCACCCAGCCGCCGCCCCACCTCGACGACCAGGCCAAGGACTGACGGATTTGCGCCTCATCCTGCTGTTCGCGGCGTTCGTGGTGCTGGGATTGGCGTTTCAGTCCGCGGTCCCGCACCTGATTTCGTTTCGCGCGCTGATTCCGAACCTGATCATCATACTGGTGGTCGATCTCGGCCTGCGCCATCATGGCGTCCTGCCCGCGATGCTGGCGTTCGCGATAGGCTACGCGACCGACGCACTCGCCGGCGCGCATCCCGGCCTCAACGCTTTCATGATGACGATGGTCTTCCTGGTGAGCTACGAAATTTCGACCCGGCTGATGGTGACCAACGCGTTGGTCGGCGCAAGCGTGGTGTTCTTTGGCGTGATCGCGACCGCTCTGGCCACCGTTGCCTTCGCCGACGGGTTCAACGCGCTTGCCGACACCGGCTCGATGCTTGGGGGACTGACGCTCGAGGCCGCCGTCTCCGCGCTAGTCGCGCCGCTCATCTTTTCGATGCTGGCCGCAAGCAAGCGGATGACGGGATTGCCTGTGAGAGCGATGCGCGAATAGATTGTAAGTTTGGGAACGCATCAGTGGCGAAGTTCCACATTCCTAAAAGCAATCGGCCTGTTCCGCTGCTGGAACCGCGAATCGCGGCGTTGACCGCCGTGATGTTTGTGATTTTCGGGCTGGTCTCGGTGCGCCTGTACTACCTGCAGGTTCTGCATCACCGGGAAAATGTCGAGCTGGCCGATCGCAACCGGATTCGCATCCAACGCGTGCCCGCGCCGCGCGGGCTGGTTTTCGATCGCAATCACCGTCCGCTGGTGGATACGAAGCCGTCGTTCGACGCGCAGCTGGTGCCCGAGGATTCCGACAATCTTTCGCTCACGATCGAACGGCTCGAGCGCTACACCGGCGCAGGTCAAATCGCCGACAAAATTTCCGACGCCGACGACGAAGGCCGCCCGCCCTACGAGCCCGTCACCGTCGCCGAGCGTCTTGGATGGCAACAGGTGGTGGCGCTCGAGGCGCACCAGCTCGAACTGCCCGGCGTCAGTCTCCAAATCACCCCAGCGCGGCATTACCTGTACGGCGAGCTCGCCGCGCATCTGCTCGGCTACGTCGGCGAGGTGACCAAGAACGATCTGATCCAGAAGGCCGACTACCACATGGGCGACGAGATCGGAAAATTCGGCCTCGAGCGCGTGTGGGAGAGTTCCCTGCGCGGCGACGCCGGCGGACAGGAGATAGAAGTTGACTCCGTCGGGCGGCGGCTGCGCGTGCTCAAGGAAATTGCCGACAAGCCCGGCGAAAGCATCGTCATGACCATCGACCTCAATCTCCAGCAGGCCGCGGAGCAGGCGATGGCCGGGAAGAACGGCGCCTTCGTCGCGCTCGATCCGAGAAACGGCGACGTGCTGGCGATGGTTTCGCATCCAGCCTTCGACCCCGACATCTTCGGCGGCGGCGTGAAAGCGTCGGCGTGGCGCGAACTGGCGACCGACCCGAACCATCCGCTGCAAAATCGCGTCATCCAGGGAATTTATCCACCCGGCTCGACTTTCAAAATCGTCGATTCGATCGCAGGACTCGAGGAAGGCACGCTGAGTCCTGAAACTGCCTACCATTGCCCGGGCGGGTTGTGGTTCGGCGGACGCGAGTATCATTGCTGGCGCCATCAGGGCCACGGCACCATCGAGCTGCACGACGCGATCGTGCGCTCGTGCGACGTTTATTTTTACAACGTCGGAGAAAAGCTTGGCGTCGATCGGATTGCGAAATGGTCCAATCAGCTCGGACTCGGAATCAAGACCGGCATCGATCTCGATCACGAGAATCCCGGCACCATCCCCTCGTCGGCGTGGAAGCTCAAGCGCTTCCACGAGCGATGGTATCCCGCGGAAACGCTCTCGGTCGCCATCGGCCAGGGTTACGTCGCAACCACACCGCTGCAGATGGCGCAGGTCGCCGCCCAGGTCGCCAACGGCGGCATCCGCTATCGGCCGCAATTCGTCAAGTACGTCGAGGGACTCGACGGCAATATCGCCAAGTCGTATCCGCCGGTGATCGAGAACCGGATCAAGATCGATCCGGACGCCCTCGAGATCGTCAAGGACGCGATGGCCGACGTCGTCAACGGCGCCGGCGGTACCGCGCACAGAGCCCATCTCGACAATGTCATCGTGTGCGGCAAAACCGGGACCGCTCAGGTCGTCGGCAGCAATGCTCCGGTCGGCGAGAGCGAGGCAGAGGACAAAACACCCGAACAGTTCAAGGACCATGCATGGTTCATCGCGTTCGCGCCAAAGGATCATCCGACCATCGCCGCCGCCTGCATCATCGAGCACGGCGGTCACGGCGGCAGCGCGTCGGCGCCAGTGATTCACGACGTCTTCCAGCGCTACTTCCAGCTCAATCCTCCCCCGCCCAAACCTGAAATAGCGCGCGTGCTCGAAGACGCCTCGCCATCTCAATGACAGGAGTGCGGCCCTGATGGCGGGCGGCGATCGCAGGTTCATACTTCATTTCGACTGGACGCTGTTCATCCTGGTTTTTGCGTTGGCTGGAATCGGGCTGGTCAGCGTCATCAGCGCGTCGTACGCGGGTGCGCATCGGACCCTGGACCCGCTGGTAATTCGCCAGTTGATTTGGATCGCGGCCGGAACAGTCGCAATGCTCATCGCGGTCCTTGTCGACTATCGAGCTCTGCAGGCCTACGCCTACCCATTTTATTTGCTGGTGATCGGTCTTCTGATCGCGGTAATGATCTCCGGCCACGCCACCGGCGGCTCGCGCCGATGGATCAATCTGGGCGCCTTCCATCTCGAACCCTCCGAGCTGGCCAAGCTCGCCGTCGTGCTCGTGATGGTGCGTTATCTGCGTGCGGATCCGCCGAAAGGCGGATGGGGCCTGCGCCATTTGATCATCCCGTTCATCCTGCTCGGCATCCCCGCCGCACTCGTGCTCAAGCAACCCGACCTCGGCACGGGACTGATCCTCGTGCTGATCACCCTTACCCTGATTTTCGTGAGCGGCCTGAATTTGCGCACGATGCTGGTGCTGGCGATGGCCGCGATGCTCGTGGCTCCGCTGAGCTGGCACTATCTCAAGCCTTATCAGCGCCAGCGCCTGGTCAGCTTCATCAATCCGCAGGCCGACCCGCTCGGCTCCGGCTACCACATCATCCAGTCTGAAATCGCCATTGGCGCCGGAGGCCCATTCGGCAAGGGATTTCTGAAAGGTACGCAGGCGCGGCTGAATTTTCTGCCCGAGCAGAGCACCGATTTTATTTTCGCGGTTTTCGCCGAGGAGTTCGGTTTGGCCGGCGCGCTGGTTTTATTGACATTGTATGCGGGCGTGATTGCGCGTGGCGCATGGATTGCGCGACACGCGCGCGACCGCTTCGGCGCGTTGCTTGCGGTCGGATTGACGGCGATCGTCTTCTGGCAGGTGGCGGTCAACATCGGGATGGCGACCGGGATGCTGCCGGTGGTGGGAATCACGTTGCCGTTGGTGAGTTATGGCGGTTCGTCGCTGATTGCGATGATGGCGGCGATGGGCATTCTCATCAGCATCAACATCCGCCGCTACCTGTTCTGATTTCTTCGATGAGGTAAAGTACGTGGCTCACAAAAAAAAGTTCACCGATCCGACCGACATCGAAATCATCGAAATTCATGTCCGCTTCGTCGAGGCGATGGAGAACGTCAGGCTCGAAACGATCAGCCCCGAGATGAAGCAGCGCTATTTGGCGATCATGAAATCGCTGACGGAAAAACTCGCCATGCCGAGCAAGCCGCTGCATGAGATTCTGGGCGAGATGATGGCCGAGGTCGGCCCGCTCATCTTCCAGGCGATGCAACGCTAGCGGGTGCGCTCACGCTTCGAAGGCGTAAGCTGCCTCTTCATGCTCGCTGAGATCGAGTCCGACCTGCTCCGCTTCGCCCACCACGCGCAGCCCGACCAGTGCGTCCGTCACTTTCAGCAGAATCATGCTGCCGATGAACGAAAACGCCATGCTCGCGACGACGGCTGTCGCCTGCACCAATAGCTGGCGCGGATTTCCATAGAAGAGACCGTTGGCGCCGGCCGCGTTGACCAACACGCTCGCAAACAGCCCGGTCGCAAGCGCGCCCCATATTCCGCCGACCGCGTGCACGCCGACCACGTCGAGCGCATCGTCGTACCCGAACCGCGACTTCATCCGGACCGCGCTGTAACAGAGCGCGCCTGCAACCGCGCCGATGATTATCGCCGGGATGGGGCCGACGTACCCCGACGCCGGAGTTATTGCGACCAGCCCCGCCACCGCGCCGCTCGCCGCGCCCAGCACAGTTGGCTTGCCGCCGACCCACCATTCCGCCGCCACCCAGGTCAGCGCTGCGGCCGAGGCGCCAAGATGGGTCGCGACAAATGCGGACACCGCCAGGCCGTTGGCCGCCAGCGAACTCCCCGCGTTGAACCCGAACCATCCGACCCACAGCAGTCCCGCGCCGGTGATGGTCAGCGTCAGGTTATGCGGTTGCATCGGCTCGTGCGGGAAGCCGCGGCGCGGACCTACCATCAGCGCGGCGGCGAGTGCGGCGACGCCCGACGAGATATGAACTACCGTGCCGCCGGCAAAATCGAGCGCGCCCATTTGGTGTATCCATCCGTCAACGCCCCATACCCAGTGCGCCAGCGGATCGTAAATCAAAGTGATCCAGAGGATGCTGAAAACCAGGAACCCCCTGAATGACATTCTCTCCGCGATCGCGCCGGTGATCAGTGCGGGCGTGATCACGGCAAACATGCACTGGTAAATCATGAACGCCTGATGCGGCACGGTCGCCGAATAGGCGGCGTACGGCTGGGTGGCGCTGACGCCGCTCAGTCCCGCCCACGAAAGTGCGCCGACCAAACCGCTGCCGGGCGCGAACGCGAGGCTGTAGCCGAACAGCACCCATTGAATCGACACGATCGCGACCAGGATGAAGCTCTGCATCAACGTCGAGAGCACATTCTTGCGCCGCACCATCCCGCCGTAAAAGAGCGCGAGTCCCGGAATCGTCATCATCAGAACCAGCGCGGCGCAGAGCAGCAGCCATGCGGTGTCGGCGCCTTCGATTTTTGGCGCGGCGGGAATTTCCGCGGCCGCCGGCGACGCGAACGCCAGACACAATGCCACGCTCAGCACGATAGGGTTGCGCGCGAGCGAGCGGATCGATTTCGGAACCATCTTCGAAGCCTCCGGGCTTGCGAGAGCCTTGGGCGGTCAGCCTTCGCAGCTCTCAGTTGCGAGTGAAGCTGCCTGACTTTTCCGGAAAAAACAACTTTTCATTTTGCAATACGGATGGTGCGCAAGAAAAAGAGGCGAATCAAAATGAACCGCCTCCTTGCGAAGTCGCTATTGTGGGATTCTCAGCCCTTGGGAAGCAGCAGGATGCGCTCGCCGATCATGTTCTTCTGCACCGGCGAGGTGCCACCCGCGATCGTTATCCCCTCCGATCCTAGAATCCGGCGCATCCAGTCGCCCTCGGGCGCCAGCGGCGTATGGCCCTCGAGCAGCGCGTACTCGCCGAGCAGCCGCGTGACGAACTTGGTCATCCGCTGGCCCAAGTCGGTCGAGAGCAGCTTGGAAATCGACGCTTCGGGTCCGGGCTGCTGACCCTTGAGGCGCTTGGAGAGGCTGCGCAAGCCGTTGTACTTCTTGGCGGTCGTTTCGATCGCGAACTGGGCGATTTGCTGGCGGATGTCGTTATCCTCGGCTGCCGGCCGGCCATTTATCTCCGCGGCCTTGGCGATCTGAACGAGTGCATGGAGCATCTGTTCGGTGCCGCCGAGCGTCTCGCCGATTCCGAACCGCTCGTGCATCAGGGTCGCAACCAGCACCTGCCATCCCATGTTGAGTGGGCCGAGCAGGTTTTCCTTGGGTACGCGCACGTCCTCGAAAAAGATCTCGTTGAACTCGCTGTCGCCGGTGATCTGCTTGAGCGGACGCACGCTCACGCCGGGCGATTTCATATCGACCAGCAACGCGCTCATCCCCTTGTGCTTGGGCAGGTCGGGATCGGTGCGCACGAACAGCTGCACGAAGTCCGAGCGATGCGCGATCGTGGTCCAGACCTTCTGGCCGTTGACGATAAACTCGTCACCCTTGAGCTCGGCCCGGCACTGGATAGACGCGAGGTCCGAGCCCGCACCCGGCTCCGACATCCCCTCGCACCAAATCTCGTCGCCGGCGAGGATCGGATTCAGGTAGCGCTTTTTTTGCTCGTCGGTTCCCCATTGCATCAGCGCCGGCCCGGTCATGATCACGCCCAGCACGTTGCATCCCATCGGCAGGTTGAGGCGGCCGAGTTCCTGCTGAAAGATGACCTGCTCGATGAAGGTGGCGCCGCGGCCGCCGTATTCCTTGGGCCAGGTCAGACCGGCCCATCCCGCGGCGTAGAGCTTTTTGTGCCAGGCCTTGAGCCGATCCCAGATTGCGTCGTCGCCGCCGATTTCGAGGTCGTCGCTCCTGCCAAGAGATTGAGGGCGATTCTCTTCAAGCCAGCGCCGCACTTCCATCCGATAAGCGTCCTGTTCGGGGGTCCAGGTAAAATCCATTTGGCTCGAAACTCTCCTTTTTCTTTTTCAATACTCGGAGCTGAAGTGCCCTACCAGGTCAGTGTGGCTGGATACTGGAGTATCTCTTGAGTAGCGCCCATGCGGACCGCGGAGCAAGCCCCGCGCGTGCGTCGGAGGCGGCGTTGTTTGGCTGCCGCCCCGCGACGGCGCTCAGTTGCCGCGCTCTGGCAGAGAACCCTCGGGCGCGAACTGCACCTTCTGACCGGTAAAGATTGCTTCGAACGATAGTTGAGTCTTTGCGGAACCGGCCGTCACGACGATCCCGTAGGCGCCTGGGTGGGGAAGAGGCATGTTGATGGTGATGGCGACGGGTAATTTCACTGACGCCCCTTTGGGGAAATCCGGAGCGAGCTGGCCAGTTTCCACCTGGCCTTTCATTTCCGGGATTATTGCAACTCCGGCCTCGTCGGTAACTGCAACGTTCAGCGGGTATTTGATGCCGACTTCATTGGAGGTGAAACCAAGGCCCAGCGCAACGGCAAGATGAACTGGCGCCGGGTAGTTTGCCGCTCGGAACACGTTCCATCCGCCGCCCAGCACAAAGATTTTGCCGCCAACCGCTTGGGCCGCATCGGCGAGCAAAGCATATTCGATCTTCATCTAGTACCTCCACGCGTCATTGGTAGCGTATGCCCGATAGCATACGTGAATGCCATCGCTGTCAAGCAACGGAGACTCGCACGCTTGCACTAAGGAGGCGCGGCGCGGGTGAGTTCGGATTCGGCGGCGGACTGCGCGTTCAGGACGCGGACGATATTCTGCGCCATGAAGCTGCCGAGCAGTTTCTCGCGCGCGGCGGAATCGAGTTTGCGCGCCCGGTGGCCGACCTCGGCGCCGTGCTCGAGCATCGCGGCCTCGAGCGGCCGAAAATGCTTCCATGCGATCGGCGCCAGGCGCTCAGGCGCGATAGCGACGAGGTCCTGAATCTTCTTAAAGCGCCACCATGGCGAGTCGGACGAGGCTCTTTCACCGCCGGCGGCCAGAACCGGAGGGAGCGTCCCGGCCACGAACAGCGGAAACGCGATCGCGGTGCATGGCGCGGCGAGCGCCGCCCATAGCACGGGGATTGTGTCCGCGCCGGGCGGCGGGAGTTCGGCGACCATGCTGGCCGTCGTGCCCGCGGTTGAGCCGTGCATGCATAGCGTCGGAGAAGCGTCGCGTTCGGCGGGGTCGCCGGCGGGAGGAGTCTCGCCACGCGCGCCGTGATCGCGGATTATCGCGAGCATCTCGCGGACGGTGCGGCGGCCGTTTCGCGAGACCAGTTCGCGACTGCGCGCCAGGCGTCCGCGCGCAGTCAGCGGATCGTCCGCGTCCTGGTTCGAATATGCGGCGGCGAAGTCGAACGACGATTCGCCGCCGCACCATCCCCGACCGCGCGCATAGCTTTCTACCTCAGGCGAGCCGAAGCCCGCCGTGTCGATCGTCAATCGATTCGAGATGCACGCGCGATCGGCGACGCCGCGCGCGGTCCATTGGCGGCCGGAACTTTCGAGCACGTAAGCGTCGGCGTGGTCGGCGATGATGAATCCGCCGCTGTAGCGGAAATCAACGTCGTATAGGGCGGCGCCGCCCTGCCCGTAGCGTTCGATCAACGCGCCGATAATTTCGGCCGCTTCGCGCGCGGTCTTCGAGCGCTCCAGCCCGAGGCGGACGAGATCCATCCCCAGCAAGCCCGTCGCAGGGAGTATCTCGCGCGTGAGCACGGCTTCGTTGCCGATCGCGACCCCGTACTCGTTCAGCCCGTGTTCGAAACCCCAAAGCCAGAAGGGACGCGAGCCGAGCACGGCGGCGGTCTCGCGCACTTGCGGGATTTCGAGGTACTGGGCTTGGACGGTCGCGCCTTGGGGATGGACGCGGCGCGCCGACTGAAACAGCGGCTGGCATTCGCGCGGCGGGCGGTCGGAGTTTTTGGCCAGGATGGTGGCGCCGGCGCGCGTGTGCGGCGCGAGCACGACGATGGTATCGCAGGAAGGGGTACTTGATGCGGCCATGAGGAACGTAATTGTAGTGAAATCCACCGGCAGAGGTGACCCCTGCAACAAATGTTGAGAGAAGATGCGGGCAGAGTTTATCCTGAGTACTCGAAGGACCCTGTTAGAACAGGTAAGTGAGAACAGGCGCCGGGGTATTCGCAAATCAGGTGAATCGTAAGAGCCCATTTTCGTACATCTGCAACGCCTGCGGGCGATGCTGCCATGACAAGGTGATCACGCTGTCGCCGTATGACGTGCTGAGGCTCGCGCGCGCCGCGGGTATCACGACGCGCGAGGCGATCGCTCGTTACACGATTCGGCGCGGGTCGATCCTGAAGTTCACCGGCGGCGGCGCGTGCGCCGCGCTGGAAGGCGCGCGCTGCGGCGTCCATCGCGGACGCCCGCTCGCATGCCGGCTCTACCCGCTCGGAATTGAACATGGCAAAGACGGAGACGGTGAAAAATTTGTGACGCTCGAACCCGCCGCAGGCTCGCTTGGCGTGTATGGCGCCGGCGGCGCGGTGAATGACTTCCTCGACGCGCAGGGCGTCGCAAAGTATCTCGAAGCGAACGCCGGCTGCGCGTCGTTGATGGCGGTCTTTCGCGAACGAATCGCGGCGATGGCCGATTTCGATCGAGTCGAGCCGCGCGAGTTCTGGCGCCGCGCCGTTCGCGAGGCGCTGGCCGAGTCGGGCTACGACGCTAATCCGCTGATCGACGCGATGTTCGATGCGGACGCAGTCGGATGCGCCGGCGTCGGTGATGCAGAAACGATCGCGGCGCATATTGAACGGCTTGCGCAGATGATTCGGCGCGAGTCGAATGCGGAGTTGCTCGCGGCGGCGGCGGTGATGCTCGCGGTGAGCATCGGATATTCGCCGGGCGAGGCGACGGGGTCTCGGTAAGCTCAGTGCGAGGCCGGAGCCGCCGCGCTGGCTGGCGCGGGAGGGGATGCGTTGGCTACGCCCAGGTCGTTTAGAATTTCGATGGCGTGGGTGGAGGGATCGACGCTCGGATAGACTTTCAGGATCTTGCCGTTCTCGTCGATGACGTAGGTAATTCGCCGATCGAGGCCGAGGATCGGAATGCCGTTTGCGGCGCCGTAGGCGGTCGCAATCTGCTTGCCGGGATCGAGCAGGAGCGGGAAAGGCAGACCGTTTTTGCGGATGAAATCCTTGTGCGATTCGGCCGAGTCGATGCTGCATCCGAGCACGACCAGGCCGGCGTTGGTGTAGCGCGCGTAGCCGTCGCGGAATGCGCACGCCTCTTTGGTGCATCCCGAGGTTTCGTCCTTGGGATAGAAATAGAGGATGACTTTTTTGCCGTGGAAATCGGCGAGCGAGACCGGGGCTTCCGTTTCGCCGGTAACCATCTGGGTGGTAAACGGCGGCGCGATCTGTCCTTCCTTGAGCAACTCGGCGCGAGCGATCCGCGGGCGTAGCGCGACGGCGACGACGACCACAACGATTGCGATTGCTGCGACGGTGAACATTTTCATCCGAGTCTCCCTCCGTTCGGGCTCAACTGCGAGCGCGCGGCTGGAAAGTTCCCGCGATCCAGATCAGATGTAGTATAGCCAGTCGCGGTAGCGCGGCTCGCGTCCGTGCAAAGCGGCCTGGAACACCTGCTGCACCCGGGCTGTGATCGGGCCGGGCTTGCCGGGGCCAATCTTGCGATCGTCGAGCTCGACGACCGGAGTAACTTCGGCGGCGGTGCCGGTCATGAAGGCCTCATCGGCGATGTAGAAGGCGTCGCGGGCGAAATTCTCCTCGCGCACCTCGATGCCGGAATCGTGCAGAATCTTGATGACGGCGTCGCGAGTGATTCCCGCCAGCACCGACGTGAGCGGCGGCGTGCGCACGACCCCGTCGCGAATCACGAAGACGTTCTCGCCGCTGCCCTCGGCCACAAAGCCTTCGGTGTTGAGCAGCAGCGCTTCATCATAGCCGCTGCGGCGGGCCTCATAGCCGGCGAGGATCGAGTTGACATAGTGGCCGGTGGCTTTAGCCGCGGGCATCATCGAGTTGTGATGGAATCGCACGAACGATGACGTCTTGAGCCGCACGCCCTTGGCGACGCTGTCCTGGCCGAGATAGGCGCCCCATGGCCACGCGGCGATCGCGACGCGAATTTTGTTGCCGCGCGCCGAAAGTCCCATCTCACCTTCGCCGTAAAACACCAGCGGCCGGATATAGCATTCGGCAAACTTGTTGATCCGCACCACATCGGCGCATGCCTTGAGCAGTTCCTCCTGGCTGTACGGGACGGTCATCTCGACGATGTGGCCGGAGTCGATGAGGCGGCGGATGTGCTCGCGCGCGCGGAAAATCGCGGAGCGGCCGTCGTCGCCCTTGTAGCATCGCATCCCTTCGAACACCGCCAGGCCGTAGTGCAGGCTGTGGGTGAGGACGTGAACGGTGGCCTCGTCGTACGGGACCATCGCGCCGTCCATCCAGATTCGATCGGAGCGCAGATTGTTCGCGGCCATGGTGGATTCAAAAGTAATCGAAGCACCGTAGTTAGTCGATGGGCCGCCCCGCGCGGTATCGCGCGCGCGGCGAACCGATCGACGCCGTCGCGGGTGGCTAGTCGCGGCGACTGGGATCCGGCGATGGAGGCGGATTCAGATCGCCCGACGGCGCGGTGCCGCCGTGGCGCGGGCGGCG
>NZ_DATCTO010000066.1 GCF_036567905.1 Candidatus Binatus sp. | reverse complement strand
CGCCGCGGGTTGACTGCATATGACCTGCGATCCGATCAGCCCTGCGCCGCGCCGGCCGGCTTGATCACCGTGTACAGCGTCGCGCCGCCGCGTTGAACCAGCAGCAGCGCCGGCTTCTTCTTGCTCTGCGCTTCTTTTGCCTTGGCGATGAAATCCGCAAGCGCGGCGATCTTCTCGTGATTCACTTCCAACACGACGTCGCCCGCCTGAAGACCTGCCTCCGCCGAAGGGCTGTCCGGCGCAACCTTCTGAATCACCACACCCCTGGTGCTCTCGAGATGGAACTGCTGCGCCAGCTCGGGCGTGATGTCCCCGACTTGCATCCCCCAGTTGCCGCCCGGCTCCTCGGACTTGGCCGACGCCACCTGCGGTTCCTTGCGCTCGCCAATCGTGACCTCGAGGGTCATGTGCTTGCCGTTGCGCACCACCTCGACCGGCACCTTCTGATTGATCGGTGTCTGCGCGACCAGCGCGGGCAGCTCATGCTCATCGTTGACCGGATGGCCGTTGAAGCTGAGCACGATATCGCCGCGTTCGATTCCAGCCTTGCCCGCGGGCCCATCCTTGTCCGCGCTGGCAACCAGCGCGCCTTCGGGCTTGGGCAATCCGAACGATTGCGCGAGATCCGGCGTCACTTCCTGAATTTCGACGCCCAGCCATCCGCGGACCACGCGCCCGTGCGCCTTCAACTGATCCATCACGTTGCGCGCCATGTCGATTGGGATGGCGAAGCCGATGCCGTTGTTGGCGCCGGTCTTGGTGTAGATCGCGGTGTTGATTCCGATGACCTCGCCGCGCGTATTGATTAATGGGCCGCCTGAGTTGCCGGGATTAATCGACGCGTCGGTCTGCAGGAAATCGTCGTAGTCGCCGCCGAGGATTCGTCCCTTGGCGCTGACGATTCCCGCGGTCACCGTCATCCCGACGTTGAACGGGTTGCCGATTGCGATTACCCAGTCGCCGACCTCGGTCGAATTTGAATCCCCCAGCGTCGCGACCGGCAATGCGTCCTTGGTATCGATCTTGATCAGTCCGAGATCGGTCTTCGCGTCCTTGCCGATCACCTTCGCCGTAAACTCGCGCTTGTCCTGCAGCGTAACGTGGATTTCTTCGGCGTTACCAACCACGTGATTGTTGGTCAGGATGTAGCCGTCGGCCGACACGATCACGCCCGATCCCAGCCCGTGCTGTTTGAATTCGCGTTGACCGCCCTGGCCGAAGTAGCGGCGCAGCTGGTCGAACGGATCGCCAGGCCCCATTTCGCCACCGCTCCCACCTCCGCCGCCGCCGTTGTCGTCATCACCGCCATTGTCGTCGCCGGGTCCGCCCGGCGAAATGCCAAACGGCATTCCCGAAATCTTCACATCCTGAACGACGTTGACGCTCACCACCGCCGGTATCATTCGTTTGACCAGCGGCGCGAACGAGGTAATTACTCCGACCTTTTCGTTCGGCTCAGGCGTATTGGGCTGCGCCGCCGGCGCCACATGCACCCCAGCCACCGGAGGCGCCGGCAGCGGCTCCGCCGGCGCTGCCTGTGCTTGCTGCGCCGGTGGCGCCTTGGGAGCATTCGAGTCGGAACCCCAGAAAGGGAACGCGCCGACCCGCGCAAAGGCTATGATCAGGCCGATAAAAACGCCGCCGGCCACGGCGGCGATCTTCTTAACCATGCATTCCTCCTGGAATGTAGCGAAACTCTTGCGTCATGAGGCAGGACAAGTGCCGGACCTTCCAAACTATCGGACGATAAATTTCGGCCGAAATTCAGCCGCAGGCCTAACCGCCTGCCGTCCGTGCCGACTGGTCAACGCCCTTGTCAACCTATCTATCAAATCAAATTCGCGGCGATAATAAAATGCCCCGCGAACGGCGGGAAGAAGAGCGACGGGGAGCGGACCGCTACGCGCTTGGCGGTCGCGGCGGCGACGGCGCAATGAGAATCGCGAGATACGCGGCAACCGCGTCTCTCGCTCTCGCGCGAAGAACCGAGAGAAAAGGGCGCCTCGGCGCACTTTTCGATTGATACTGCGGGTGCAGGGGCCGCAGCCCCTGCCCAGGGAGG
>NZ_DATCTO010000065.1 GCF_036567905.1 Candidatus Binatus sp. | reverse complement strand
CTCGGTCTTTGCCCCGGCCTCGTGTTCGCGCAGCACCCCGATGATCTGCTCCTCGCTGAAGCGACTCCCTTTCATTGTCCGTCTCCTTTTCAGGCGACGGACTCTACCTCATTTCGGCTGAGTTTTCGGGGTGCAGGCCATGTATAATGATTCTTTCCCTAACCCAGCTTATGTCCAAGAAGAGAAGACCGCAGCCCGTTAAGCCAGACGAAGCCTTCTCGATGGGGCCGATCACTGCTGCTCGCTTCGGCAAAAATATTATCTGGAGGAGCAATTGGCCCAAGGGCGCTTTTGAGGAAACTCAGAAGCACCAGGTCGAGAGCTATCCCAAAGTCGTCCAAGAGATTGACACACTCATATCTGAGATTGCGGGTCTCATTAGCGTGCTACCGCCTGACAAGCTCTTGCACCGAGCTTGCTGGGAAATGGCTTATCTACACACGAAAGTCGCCGCCGGAGCCAACGTCCATTCGGAGGAAGTCACCTCGGTCCGGATGATTGACTACGTTCAAAGCGTCATCGCCGCGATACCGCCGGTTTTGGATCAACGTCAGGACGTGACGGAAGAGGAGTGGGCAGCGCTCAGGGGAAAGATCAAAGAGCTCTTCGTGCGGGTCAACCTGGGATATCAACTCTGCCGAACCGCAAAAAACAGGGCTGAGGATCCGAACTTTGACAGAAACTTTGAAAAATTTCGGTTCGCAGCCGAAATCTATTGGTGCAACGTCAGAGGAAAGAGATATCAGGTCCACGAACCGGCTTACCTTAAGGACATGTTCCTTCCGCACTCCGACGTGTTGCAGGAACTGTTTGGCATCTCAGGTGAGCAGTTCGTCGATGAGATCACCAAAATCTGGCACGTACTGTCGTTTGGCATAGGAGATACCTTTGAGTCATTCGCTGAATTTCAAAAAGACGTGATGGAGGCTGTCGACAAAAAGATAGCTGGCTTGCCGCCGCCAGCGGAGCCAGAGTTGCGCGCATTGATGGATGAAGTGGTGAGGGAAAATGGGTGGGAAGAACGCCAGAATCGTATTTCTGGTCTTTTCGAAATGGACCTCTTCGATCTGCAAAAGACGACGACTCTCCCACGAAAGCTATTGGACGAACTGACTTTGTCGCCAGGGGAAGAGACGGAATTCTTCGCGGAAGGGGAGTTTCGCGGTTGGCCCCTGCGTATCTGGCCAATATTCAAGCGCCCCTTCATCCGGTTGGACGGGCGATACTACTGTTTCGATCTTTATAGCCTGCTCGACAATCTCTATCGCGTCATGCAGCGAGTCATTCGGCGCCTCAAGCCAGACTATGAGCAAACCTGGAACAATATTCAGCAACAAGTATCGGAAGACCTTCCTTTCAAATACCTAGGGAACTTGCTCCCGGGCGCGAAGGTGTTGAGGCAGGTTTACTATAGCGGCCAAACAGCCGCGGGAACCACTGAGTGGTGCGAGACTGACGGACTCCTGATTTACGATGACCATCTGTTCGTCATCGAGGCCAGAGGCGGGGCCTTCACATACACGCCGCCTGCGACCGATTTTCCGGCATATGTCGCATCTCTTAAAAATCTCGTCTTGAAACCCGCTACGCAGGGCAAGCGGTTCGTTGACTATTTGAGAAGTGCCGACACTGTTCCTTTGTTCGACAGAGATCACAGGCAGCTCGACGAGCTTAGAAAGAAGGACTTTCGCCGCATCACGATATGCCCGGTGACCCTCGACGCATTCACTGAGATGGCCGCACAGGTACAGCATCTCGGTAAGATCGGCGTAGACGTTGGGGCCGAACCCGTTTGGGCCGTATCTCTAGACGATCTCCGCGTCTACGCAGACATCTTCGAGAATCCGTTGCTATTCCTGCACTACGTCGAACAGAGGATGCAGGCGTTCCGGTCAGACGTTGTCCAGTCGGACGACGAGCTTGACCATTTGGGCCTGTATCTCAAGCACAACCACTACAGCACCTACGCTCAGGAAATGCATCGAGAATCGGGCGCGCGGATCAAATTCATCGGGTACCGCGCAAATGTTGACAGATTCTTTGGCGAGCGGATGCTTGACCGCGGCACACCCTGCCCTCTCAAACAAATCACCCCCGTTCGAATTCTGGAGATTGTTGAGTTCCTTTCGCAGGGCAGCAAGCCTGGACGCGCCGAAGTCGCTGCATATTTGCTTGATCTCGATGCCGAAGGGCGTGAGGCCGTCTCGAAGAACATCGACGAGGAGTTGCGGAGGCAGCCCACCACAAAGCGCCCAAAGCCATTTTCGATGCACGGCGAGGTTAGTCTGACAGTGTTCTGTTGGACGGACGCTTGGGCACGTCGAAGATCCGCCCTAGCGGTTGAACATGCGCGGACGGTGTCTTTGGTCAACGAGGATCCGCATCGGCTTCTGCTTCAGCTAAGTTACACAGAGGCGGGGATTCTCCAAGATGTCGATTGGCATTGGGTGGATTTGGCCAGCATCCCGCTCGTCGAGTTGCCAGAGTTGCGCGCCAACGCGGATGGGTTGCGTCGGGAAAGGATCGCCAATGCAAAGGGCCTGAAGGGGAAAATTGGGAAGAACGAACCGTGCCCTTGCGGCAGCGGCAAGAAGTACAAGAAGTGCTGCTTGGGGAGGTAGTTGGCGATCGGCGATGAGGGATAAGTGTTGGAAGCAGGGGATTTTCCACGTCAATGCGGACGATCTGCGTCTCAGGAAGGGCATCCTTGCAAAATGGACCCGCTCCCGACCCTCGACGACTCGCCCGTCTGAGCAGGGGTGACCCCTGCACCCAGTGTTAACGCCGCGCTCCGTTGTCGCGCGCGGCCTGCATTTTCCCGCCCCCCCCCTTGCCTCGATTTCGACAATTTGCCTAGACTGACTGTACGTTCATTTGACTGACTGTTCAGTTTAGCCATGACCAAGGAAGAAGTAATCAAGGAATTCCGGGTGCGGGAGATCCTCGAAGCCGCACGGCGCGTGATGGCTCGATACGGTATGCAGGGGACCACCATCGATCGGGTGGCCGAGGAAGCGAAGGTCGCCAAGGGCACCATCTACCTCTACTTCGATACCAAAGACGAGCTGGTCCACACCGCGGTGATCGAGGGTCTGCGCGAAATGACGGCGGAGGTTCTTGCTTCGGACGATCCGTCGATGCCGCCGCTGGAGCGAATCCGCAGACTCATCCTGTCCCAGTTCCGAATTCAGGCCTCGAACCAGGACTTTTTGAAGACACTTATCATCGGCAATTCGCTGGATATCGAGCTCGAATCCGAGACCGCCCAGCGAGAATTGCGGGTCTATGCCGGCCATCTCGATTTCGTCGCGTCGGTGCTGCAGGACGCGATCGACCACGGCGCGATTCGGCCGATCGATCCGCAATTCGCGGCGTTCATGCTCGGTGAGATGCTGACCGGATCGCTGCGGCGCCGGCTGCTCAAGCTGGCGTCGAGTCCGCTCGAATCGGATGCCGAAGCAGTCGTGGAGCTTTTTCTAAAAGGGATTGCGGCGATTCCATGCGACTGAAGTCTTTCAGGGTTTCGGCTTTCGCCGGACTGGCGGCCGCGCTGGGCGCGTTGGCGCTTTGCGGATGCCATCAACCGGCTGCGGCCGAGGTTGAAAAGGATAAGACGGGGCCGGCGCCAATTTCGATCGCGGTCGCCACGGCGCATCAGCAGAGTCTCGATCGCACGGCCGAGATGCAGGGGGCGCTTTTCCCGCGCGAGCATGCGGTGATGTCGTCGGAGGTCGAGGGCGCGGTCGCCCAGGTAGCCGCGGACTTCGGCGACAAGGTTATCGCCGGCCAGGTGATGATGAAAATCAACCCGCGCGAATATGAACTGCGGGTTGAGACCGCCGAGGCTGCGCTCGATCAGGAGCGCGCCAAGCTTGCCAACTCGACCGCGCGCTACAATCGCGCCAAGGCGCTCAAGCAGGAAGGGACCATCTCGCCCGAGCAGTTCGATCTAATGACGTCGCAGCTGCGCGTCGATCAGGCTGACACGGAATCGGCGGAAAAGGCGCTGGCGATGGCGCGCAAGAAACTCGGCGACACCGAAATCAAGGCGCCGTTTGGCGGCTCCGTGCAAAAGCGGATGGTCTCGCTCGGCGAGTACGTCTCACCGGGCAAAGAGCTTTACGAACTGATCGCGACCGACCCGATCAAGCTGCGCTGCCCGATGCCGGAACGGTTCGTGCCGCTGGCGCGAGTCGGCATGCCGGTGAAGCTTACGATCGACGCCAAGCCCGGTGCGTGGTACACGGGAAAAATCACGCGCATCGCGCCGGCGCTCGACGAAAGCAGCCGCACGCTGCTGATCGAGGCCGAGGTCGCCAACCCCGACGGCGCGCTGAAGGCGGGATTCTTCGCCCACGTGACCATGAATCTCGGCCGCGATCGCGCGCTGTTCGTACCCACCCTGGCGGTGCTGCGCTACGCGGGCGTCGCGCGCGTATTCATCGTCGATGGGGAAGTGGTTCGATCCCGCGAGGTGACCACCGGCAGCGTCGTTGGCGACCAGATCGAAATCACCGCAGGGCTGAAGGAGGGCGAGCACGTCGCGGTCAGCGACGTCGATCGCCTGGCCGACGGCACCGCGGTGATCGCCAAAGAGCAGTCATGATTCTCGCCGACCTGTGCGTGCGCCGGCCGGTCTTCGCCACGATGTTCGTCGGCGCGCTGGTCGTGCTCGGATGGTTTTCCTACATGCGGCTGGGCGTCGATCTGTTTCCCAAGGTCGATATGCCGACCGTGATGGTCACGACGTTCCTGCCCGGCGCCGCGCCCGAGGAAGCCGAGGCGCGCGTCACCAAGCCGATCGAGGAAGCGGTCAACACCATCAGCGGAATCGACGAGATGCGCTCGAACACGCTCGAAGGCGTCTCCCGGGTCATTATCGAGTTCAAGCTCGAGCGCAGCCTCGACGCCGCCATGCAGGACGTGCGCGACAGGATTTCGACGGTGCTCGATCAGCTGCCCGACGGGACCAAGCCACCGCTGGTGCAGAAGTTCGACTTCGACGCGGTGCCGGTCGTGACGCTCACGGTCACCGGCTACCAGAGCCTGAAAGAACTCACCGAGCTGGCGCGCCGGCGCCTCAAGGAACCGCTCGAATCGGTTGACGGAGTGGGTTCGATCGATATCGTCGGCGGACGCGAGCGCGAAATTCACGTCGATGTCGACGCCGACAAGCTGCACGCGACGGGAGTGACGATTCAGCAGGTCGGCGCCGCTCTGTCCCGGCAAAACGTCGAGTACCCCGGCGGCCGCATAATGCAGGGGATGTCCGAGGAGATGCTGCGCACGCTCGGCCGTATCACCGAGGTTCCCGATTTCGCCAAGGTTATCGTCAGCGAGGCCGAGGGGCGGCCGGTCACGGTCGGCGACGTCGCGTCGGTCGAGGATGGGGTCAAGGAACCGCGCTCGCTGTCGCGCTGGGACAACAAGAATGCGGTGTCGCTGGTGGTGCGCAAGCAGTCGGGCGAGAACACGATCGCGGTCGTCGATCGCGTCAGAGAGCGCTACGACACGATCAAGGGCGCGCTCCCGCCCGGCGTCGACGTGATCTTCACGCGCGATGCGTCGGCGTTCATCCGCGAGGCGGTCCACTCCGTGCAGGAGCACCTCGTGCTCGGCGGCATCTGCGCGGCGATCGTGGTGTTCTTTTTTCTCGGCTCGATTCGCTCGACGCTGATCGCCGCGGTCGCGATTCCCGTTTCGATCGTCTCGACTTACTCGTTGATCTTGTGGATGGGTTTCACGCTCAACCGCATGACGCTGCTCGCGCTGACGCTCGCGGTCGGAATAGTAATCGACGACGCCATCGTCGTGCTGGAAAATATTTTCCGCTTCATCGAAGAAAAGAACATGGACCCGATCCCCGCCGCGAAAGCGGCCACCGCCGAGGTCGGGCTGGCCGTCAGTGCGACTACGCTCTCGCTGGTGGTCATCTTCGTACCCGTCGCGTTCATCCACGGCGTGATGGGCCGGTTCCTGAATTCGTTCGGCCTGACGATGGCGTTCGCGATCATGGTGTCGCTGCTGGTTTCGTTTACGCTGACCCCGATGCTGTGTTCGCGCTATCTGAAAGGCAAGTCGGCGGGCGGCGCGAAACACAACGGCTCGAAGGACTGGAAAATTTTCCGGTGGATCGAGGACTACTACGCCGTCGCGCTGCGCTGGTCGCTCGACCATCGATGGGCGCTGGTCGTCGCGTCCGTCGCGCTGGTCGTCTCGATCCCGTTCCTGGGCAAACTGGTCGGCGCGACCTTCCTGCCCGACGACGACTCGAGCGAATTCGCGGTTAACATCCGCACGCAGCCCGGATACTCGCTCGCGCATACCGATCAAATAGTCGCGCAGATCGAGGATCGGCTGCGCACCATCCCCGAAGTTCGCGATCTGTTCACCACCGTCGGCGACACCAACGGCGACGATCGCGTGACGGTCGCTGAAGTTGACGCGAAACTCTTCCCGCTCGGTCAGCGCCGCCGCAGCCAGGAACTGGTGATGGCCGACGCGCGCAAGTTGATGGACGCGTTCCCGGCGCTGCGCGTGAGCGTCGATTCGATCAAGCCGTGGGAGGAGGGCGGCTATCACGAAATGGCGGTCGAATATGCCATGCGCGGTCCCGACCTCGAAACGCTGCGGACATACGCCGACAGCCTGATGACGCGGCTCGCAAAAATCCCCGGCATCGTCGATCTCGACTCGAGCTATGAGGGCGGGCTGCCGGAGCTCCAGGTCAACATCGATCGCTCCAAGTCGGCCGACCTGGGCGTGTCGGTGGACGATATCGCGCAGACGATGCGCACGATGGTGCAGGGCGACGTGATCACGCGCTTTCGCGAAGGCCAGGATACCTACGACGTGCGCCTGCAGTTGGCCGCCAAGGATCGCAACAATCCGGTGGTGGTCGCGGGGCTGACGATTCCTTCAAGCAAGGTTGGGCAGGTGCGGCTGGACAACGTGGCGACGCTTACGCACGGGACCGGCCCGGTGGAGATCGACCGGCAGGACCGCCAGCGCAACGTCTCGATCGTCTTCAATCTCGCGCCGGGATTCGCGATGAACAAGGTAATGGACGCCGTCACGCGCGAGGTCAAGCAGTTTCAGCTGCCGCCCGGCTATATCACGACGTTCGGCGGTCAGAGCAAGTATTACAGCGAGATGGTCGCCGGCTTCGTGATCGCCTTCCTGCTCTCGATCATCTTCATGTACATGGTGCTGGCGGCGCAGTTTGAGAGCTTCGTCCATCCGATCACGATCATGTTGTCGCTGCCGCTGGCGGTCCCGTTCGCGCTGATCTCGCTGTTGGTCTTTCGCGAGCATCTGATGCTGTTCTCGACGCTGGGCATTTTGCTGCTGTTCGGCATCGTGAAAAAGAACTCGATCCTTCAGCTCGATCAAACGCTCAACCTGCTGCGCACCGGAATGGCGCGCCGCCAGGCGATCCTGACCGCGAATCGCGATCGGTTGCGGCCGATCCTGATGACCACGGCGGCGCTGGTCGCGGGCATGATCCCGGTCGCGATTGGGCAGGGCGCCGGCGACAGCTCGATTCGCGCAATCGCGCTGGTCGTGATCGGCGGTCAGACCCTGTGCCTGCTGATCACCCTGCTGATTACCCCGGTGGCTTTCTCGCTGTTCGACGATATGGAGAATTGGTTGCGCAACTTCCGCAAGCCTCCCGCACGGCTCAAGCTGGTAGAGCCTCTGTACGACGAGCCCGACCGCCACGCGCTCAACTAGCGGCGCGCATCTCCATCTTCAATCTTCATCCCGCGTTCTGATACGCTCGCAAAATTATTGAGCGCTGGAGACAAACCACTAATGGGCCAAATCGTAATCGTTCTTGCACTCGGGCTTGCCGCGGGCATACTCGGCGGATTCGTCGGCGTCGGCGGAGGCGTCCTGATCGTCCCGGTGCTCGTGCTGGTGCTCGGCTTCGATCAACATCTCGCGGTGGGCACCTCTCTGGGCGCGCTGCTGCCCCCGGTCGGAATCCTCGGTGCGTACGAGTACTACAAGCACGGCCATCTCAACGTCACGTATGCGCTGCTGCTGGGCTTGGGCTTGCTGATCGGTGCTTACATCGGCGCGGTGTACGCGGTAAAGCTGCCGGGGGCGACGCTTCGCCGCATTTTCGCGGTATTCCTGCTGCTGACCTCGCTTCGGATGCTGTACAAATAGACTTATCGCGCGGTTGCGCACGCGACTCGATTTCCTTGCGCTGGCGGATTGCCCTTACTAAGTTCGCGATGTGGACCCGGCGCTCGAAAAAGCACTCAACCTTCTGCTCGAATCCGAGCGCGCCGGAGTGATTGCTCTCGCCGCGCTCATCGCCGAGGTCAAGCAGGACGAACTGAGGAAGTTCCTCTCCGGCTCGCGTGCGATGGAACAGCGCAACGCCGAGGAACTCGAGGCTCTGATTCGCGACAACGGCGGCAACCCGTCCAGCGGCATCGGGCCGTTCGCCGGCAAAGTCGCCGCGCTCGAGTCGATTCGCGATCGCCTGAACCTGATGTCACGCGGTCAGGAATGGGCCGCGCGCAAAACCGAAGTCGCGCTCGCACTCGCCCCCGCAGACGGCCCCATACACAACTACCTGACTGCGATGGCAAATCGGCATCGCGCCGAAGTGGAATGGGGCCGCGCGGAAGTTATCCGCCTCATGTCAGCCGGCTAAGAGCGTACGCGCTCGAGACTCAAGTCTCCAGCCGGGACGTTTCCTGCTCACTTGGCGCAGTCGTCCCATGATTCTTGCACGGTGCGGTTTCTTCCCGCGCTAACTGTCCTGAGGCAAATAGAATGCCTCAGGGGCAGGTCGGTACACGCGGTTCAACCATAGCGGCCGTCTAAGCCGGCCAGGACCGGGCGCGGGCCGCGCCATCTTCAGCCAGCGCCGGTAGACCTCGTGCGCGAGGTTCGTATCTACGAAAATATCGCCGTAGCGATCGCCCGGCGCCGGTTTCTCGATGCGCACCTTCAGATGCCAGCAGTGCTGCCCGCTGACGGGGTCAGGCTGCACCGGAAATGCCAGGTTTTGATGCACGCCCGCGTCTTCCCACCATATCCGCTCCGAGTCGGGATCCTCGCTCTTGAACGCCTTGATGCCGTGAATCTGGCGCATCATCCATTTTCCCGGCGACCTTTGCTTGAGATCGACCAGCGCCGTCGACCATCGCTCACCCCCGGAGTTCTCCTTGAGGCGCCAACGCCCAAGATGATGCGAGCATGCGATCACTCCAGGCCGAATTCCTTCCGTCACCCACACCTTGTCGATGAAATAGCCGATCTCGGTATGCACTTTGACCAGGTCTCCGGTCTTGAGACCGAATCGTTGTGCGTCTTTTGTGTGTATCCAGACCGGGTTCTTGTGAGATATTTCATATAGCCACTTGGCATTGCCGGATCGAGTATGAATCAAGGTGGGGAGCCGGAACGTCGGCAATAGCAACATCTCGCCGCGGGTTATATCTATATTGTCGCGATGCACATGGCTGCGGATGTAGGTCGGAACTGAGTATTCCGGCCATTTCCACTCCTTGAGAGTCTTCGAATAGAATTCGAGCTTGCGCGACGGCGTCGGAAAGCCGACGTACTTCTCGCCGTCGATTTCGACTCCGACCGCTTCGCGTCCCTTCTCGATCACGTGCGTGGCCGGATTAGTCACTGCGCCGTCGAGCCTTGCGCGCTCGACGCCGTCCTCGTGCGTGCGATAGACGTTGTCCTCGACCAGGAACGCTCCGTACTTGCGCATGTACTCCAGCGGCGTCATGCTTTGGGCCTGCGCTGCCGCGGGCAAGCCCGGCACGCTGTTCTCGAAGATCCAGCGGTAGTAGTCCTCGAGCGTCAACTTCTCACCGGCGCGATACGGCGATTCGAAGTTTTTCCTGATGCCGAGTGCGCCATCGGGATCGATTCGCCAGGAAAGCTCGATCCAGAATTCGTCTTCTTCCCAGACCTCGCCGAGTCCCGCCTCGCGATGCGCCTGCCAGGTGGTCGCGAACTTCCGCCCTTTTTTTTCAAGCGCGAGCCTGAGCACGGGTTGCCGAAATCCGATCCATCGAGCGCAATGCGTTTCCTGGCTGAGCAAATCGTGCCGTTCCGACGCGTGGCCCATCGGCAGCACGTAGTCCGCGAACCAGGCGGTCTCGCTCCAAATCGGCGTCAGACACGCGTGCCGCTCGACCTTGCTCTCGTCTGTGAGCGCCTCTATCCAACTCATCCCGTCCGGATCCGTCCACACCGGATTGTGCACGCGGGTGAAATAGGCGGCCAGTTTGCCGCGGCCTTCCCTCAGGAAATGAGGCAGGAGAAAACTCATTTCAAAGAACGCGATCGGAAATTCGCGGGGCCACATCATCTCGTTCCAGACATTCGGCGGCGCGGGCATCATCGGCGGCATCGGCACAAACTTGTTGGCAGTATTCGGATTGGTGCCGCCGGGCGCGCCCACGGCGCCCATCAACACGACCAGAAATTCGAGCGCCCGCGCCACCTGCCATCCGCCAAGATTTCCCGCCGCCGCGTTGCGCCACACGTGCGTCGCCAGCGCGGATTTTGCGCGCGCGGCCTCATGCGCGACCTCCACGATCACGGCGGCAGACGCACCTGACTCCTGCTCGGCGAACTCCGGAGTGTAGCGAGCATAAAGCTGCTTCAGCGCGGCGATGAAGCTGTCGAATCGAAGCGGTCGCCCAGGATGCTCCTCGCGAAGATACTCTTCCCAGTTGACCCATCGCCGCATGAATTCGGCGTCGTAGAGATCCTCCTGAAGAATCACGTTGCACATCGCCAGCAGCACCGCCGCTTCGGTGCCGGGCCAGGTCGATAGCCAGTAGTCCGCCTTGCTGGCGGTGTTGGACAGGCGCGTATCGATGACGCAGATCTTCGCGCCGCGCTGTTTGCCTTCGATTATCCGTTGCGCGTGCGGATTGAAGTAATGACCGGCCTCGAGATGCGCGCTCAGCAGCAAAATGAAACGCGCATTGGCGTGATCCGGCGACGGGCGATCGGCGCCGTGCCAGAATGCATATCCCGTACGCGCGCCGGCCGAACATACATTAGTATGACTATTATGTCCGTCGATTCCCCACGAATGTAGTATGCGCTGATTGTATATCAACTCGTGACCGGGCCGGCCGACATGGTAAACGATTTCGTTCCGCCGTCCTTCGACCAGCGCCTTTCTGATTCGCGCCGCCAGATCATCGAGCACCTCGTCCCAGCTCACACGCTCCCAGTTTCCCTCGCCGCGCTGGCCGGTGCGCTTGAGCGGATAGAGTATTCGCTCCGGGTCGTTGACCTGGTTGATCGTCGCGGGACCCTTGGCGCAGTTGCGGCCACGGCTGCCGGGATGCTCGGGATTGCCTTCGAATTTGCGAATCTTGAGAGTATCCTTGTCAACGTAGGCGAGCAGGCCGCATCCCGCTTCGCAGTTGAAACATATCGTCGGAATGATCGAATAGTGGCGCTCGACCTTCCGCGGCCAATGCGCCGGATCGAACTCGATCCAATCTTCCCATTGCGCCGGCGGAGGATAGCTTGCCAGTCCATTCACCGGCGGATCGAGATCCTTCGCGGCAGGATTCAACGGCTCGGAGTTATTACTCATCGCAATAGCCTGTAGCTAACTCAGCGCAATAGCCTGCCCGGCTTCTATCCATATCGACTCGAATATCCATATGCCTGCGAGTGCGCATACGGCAGCCAACACAGCCGGCGCCGTCAAGATACCTGTGCAAAGCCCCGCGACCAGCAGCACCGACGGCAACACCAGGCCCAGGCCGATCGCGCCCAGCCAGAACCGCCGGCGCAGCTCGCCCCTGATCATCAGATCGGCCGCCAACTTCCCGTCCGCGCTTATCTGTTCAAAAAACAACTCACCCATCGCGATCGCGAGACTGACTAATAGAGACATAACCAGTATTTGATCGAGCGTCCTCGTCGTCTGGAGATTGCGGCTTTCGACTGCGGCCAGGATGATCAGGACCGACGCACCCGCGACCATCGCCTGTGACAACAACTGCCACAGAAAGAGCCGGCTCTGCCACAGGTCGCGCCCGCTGCCTTGCGCGAAGAGGAAAGCGGAATAGCCAGCCGAACCAATTCCAAACGCGGCGGCAGGATATACTATGAATCCGGACGGTGTTCCGGCGAGAATCGAGGTGAATAGCCAGACGAACGAAAGTCCGCCGTATGCGATTAGTATGTAGGCGCCGATTACTACCCATGATCGCAGATTCGGCTTGGTGAGCAGGTAATAGAAACGATCGGGCCGCTTAAGGTCGAAAATCAGAAGCAGCGCGGTCAGCCCGGTGAAGATCATCGCAACGATCGGGCTCGAGATACTAATCAGCGCGCGCTCGTTTTCGGTACCGAGTCCGAGCAACATTGCCGCGACGATCAGCACGCCGCCAGCGATCGCCTTGGTCCACAGATAAGCCGCAATTTTCCATCCCCAGGGCGCCCGATGCGCGACGTCGTAAACCACTCGCGGCGCACCGGCATCTCGTTTCACTTCGTCAGTCGTGGCCAGGGCGTAAACCGCTTGGCCCGGCTGCTGATCCGACCAGAAGTGACTTCCCTGGTGCGCCGGCGCGGTCGGCTGAAGCAGGTCGGCGTCGATTCCGACGTAAAATAGCTTCGGTTCGGTGTGCTTGTACGGTTTGCGAGCGCTCACGGCCTGCGTCGCGATGATTCGGCTGACCTTGCTTTGCGAGTCGTCGAGGTCGCCCGTGATTATCGCCTGCGTCGGGCACACGATGACGCACGCGGGTTGCAGATCGCGCTCGACGCGATGCGCGCAGTAGTTGCACTTTGCCGCGGTGTTGCTGTTGGGATCGAGGTAGAGCGCGTCGTATGGACAAGCCTGCATGCACGATTCGCAGCCGATGCATCGCTCGTTGTCGAAGTCAACGATCCCGTCCTTGCGCCGATACAGCGACGTGGTGGGACAAATCTCGATGCACGGTGCGGCGTCGCAGTGGTTGCATCGCAACACGCCAAAGTGGCGCGAGGCGTTGGGAAACTCGCCCTTCTCGAGGTACTTGACCCAGGTGCGGAAAACGCCGATCGGAACGTTATGCTCTTCCTTGCATGCCACCGTGCATGCGTGACATCCGATGCAGCGGTCCTGGTCGATGACAAAGCCGTAGCGCATGATCGCGATCCGCGTTGCGCCGACGCGCCAGGATGTTGAATCGATCCGAGTCGATCACGCGACACTGTCGAGCCTGGCTGCGCGCGGCGGCGGCTACACCAATACCGCCGCCGTCCTTAGGACGCAAATCGCGCCACCTGCCGCGGCCATCACATAATCCTGCACTCTTGCGGCGTTCGCTGCCCGGCGCGATAATCCCACGCTGCGGTGGACGCATAGCTCAGCCCGGTTAGAGCGCTTGCCTCACATGCAAGAGGTCCCTGGTTCGAGTCCAGGTGCGTCCACCAAATAATTCTTTACGGCGACAAGGGCTTTACGACTTCCAGCGATCGCGGCGCGGGTGATGGGTGAAACGCGGCGGTCAAATCGGCGGGCAAATCGACCGGTTAATTTGAGAGGTTCCGGGAAGCGCCGGCGGAGCCGGGCGCGCGCAGCGTGGCGGCTTTATCGACATTGAGTGCTACTCTGTCGGCAAGGAGGGGGCTATGCCGTTACCCCACATAATGATTCTAGTTCTCGTTGCCCTGCTCGGTTGGAACGTGTTGCGCAACATCTGGAAAACCCCCAAGCAGTAAGCAACTGCGCGAGGTCTGCCGCGGAACGGAGACTCGCACGCGATGGCGGCGGGCGAAGTCGGCGATCGCGTCCGGCGCCTCATTGCACAACAGGACCATCGAGACGCGCTTGGCGCGGTGCTCGATGTAATCGGCATCCGCGCGAAGCAGGGCGCGTGCGTGCATTAACTGCGCGGCGTGCTCGTAAGCCGCGGCGTTGGTGGCGATGACCAGGTACAGGCGGCTAGAGGTCCACGCCATGCCGGTCACGCGCGGCTCGAAACTCTTGAGTGCGCGGCGTTGCCAGTCTGGCTTCCCTTCGGCGAATTGAAGGCCGGCCTGAGTCCAAAAGCGCGGCTCGATCCGGTACGCGGCGCGCGGCAAGGTGCGCTCGCGCCATATCCTGAAGCGGACAGCCATCGCGGGGTTGCCGCTCAACTTCGCCGGCGTTGCGGATTCCATGACGGGGAATTTACTCGCAGCCGCGCAGAGATTGAACCCGCCTTCACAGGCACTTTCCGGGCAGTTTTCTACGGCATGGACGCTCACGCAAGGGGAATCGGGATAAGGCGAGGAGAGGAGGAAAATACCTCGACGGGAAAATCGAGCGACCGGGAAAAGATCGAGTCGCGAGCCGGAAAGGGCGACCAGGTCCCCCTCGCGCGCTGACTCGGGGCTCGTATCAAAAATCGAAACGATCGCGGAATAAATTGTTGGGTTGGAGCCGGTCCGACAATTTTCTTATGAGAGAGGCTCGATAGGGAAATGACAGTCTTACGATAGGAACGTGTACTCGGCGCGACGGGAAGCGGGAACCCGGCGATCGCGGCGCACGCCGCGCGAAGCCGCGATCCGCCGGCGGCCGAGCCGCAGAATCGAGCGATCGCATACAGCACTCGCCGGCATGGCGAGCAGCGATGGCGCGCGCCGGGGCGGGCGCCCGGCAAGGAGCCACGATTCATCCTTGGTCTAGGTGTTGCCCTGGGTTGCAGTGTGCGGGACACGCCGCGAATCCTAACAAGGCGCGCGAGCGAAGCCCTGGAGGCCGGCCGCGATCGCGAGTACGGATCGCGGCGGAGACGGTGAAGTGCGCAAATGCGAATCCCGGCGGGAGGCCGGGATTGCATGCTTGGCCCGACGCGGATTACCGTGCGGGTGTGTCTCCAAGCGAACGTAGCATACGCGCAAACCCACCACTCGATCCAGATACTCCCAGCATCGATCGGCCGAATCGCCGGCGCGGCGCGCCCATATTTCTCGATACGGTTCCGCCGGCGCCGGCGACGGATTCAGAGCTGGCCCGGCGCTGCGAGGAGGTAGGATACGCAACGTGGAACAGACTCCATCGAGCCCGAATCTCACCCGGCATGGTCGATGTCGTCGGGAGAGTTATCCAGGCGTGCGCCGCTGAGCTGTTCCGCGTAGCGATCCGGACCTATCAGGAGCGCGTAGCGGTGAAGCTGAGACCCAAGGCCGCCGATCGGGCGATGGCGCTCGACACCTGGAACTTCGTGGGGCGCGTGCTGATGTCTCAGAGCCCGTGGATCGCCGCGCCGGTCTTTACCATGCTCTACGACTACATGCGGGCGTGCGGAGCGCCGCTGCCCGAGACGTATGCCGGAGCCCGAGTTGCCCGCATGCGAATCAACCGCGGACTGAGGCAAGCGTACAATCCGCGCAGCGGCATCAGCGGCGGCTGGCGCCAGCACTGGCTGGGCGCCTACCCGCTGAGCGATCTGCTTGTACGCCGTTATGGATTCCCGAAGGTGGCCCAGGCCCAGGGCACCAACCGCAAGTACCAGCGAGGCTCCGGCCGCCAAAAAATCTGACACCCTCTGCAATTCCTTTCACGGTTAGTTAGCTTCGATTCGGTGAGCGCGACATGCGCCCGGAGTCGAAGCGATGAGTGAACCCGAAGGACTAATCTCGCAGCGTGAGGCGGCGCGCCGGCTCGGCGTCGGCCGCTGGACGATCCGCAAGCTCATTCGGGCCGGCGAGCTGCGCGCCTTCCGAGTGCGGACCGCCATCCGCATATCACCGTTCGATCTGCGCCAGTACCTCAACCGGCATCCCGCCGACCGCGGCAATGCACCCGGCGGCGCGGCGAACGGAGCAACCTGACCAGTGAACAAACGGATGAGCCGCTCGGCCCGTCACGGCCGAGCGGCGCGAGAGGACAGATGGACACCGAAACTTTATCGCAACGATCCGAGCTTGAGCAACCGAGCCCGAACCTGCTCATGGTCCGCGCGATCCTGAAGCGCGCCGGATCGAGGCTGGCGGCGCACCATCGCCTGATGCTGCGCAAGCACTGGCAGCAGTCATCCGAGACCGCGCCGCAGCGCGAGAGGTGCGGACGTGCTGACGTTCGATGACGCGATCGCGCGGCTGCCCGGCGGACGTCTCGAGGGCGAACGATACCGCGCGCCCTGCCCGGCGCACGGCGGCGCGCATCTCAATCTCAGCGTGAGGGCCGACGAAAACGGGATCGCCTGCTTCAAGTGCTGGAGCCACGGATGCAGCACGAAAGAGATCGTGGCCGCGCTCGGGGCGGCGCCGGCGTCCGTCAAATCGGCCGCGCCGCGGGCGAAGATGAAGACCGCTGATGAGAAAGACACGCGCGCGCTGGCGGCGAGACTCTGGCGCGAGGCGCGCGACGCGCGCGGGACCATCGTACAGGACTACCTATTCGGGCGCGGCTTCACGGGCGAAATGCCGTGGGAGCGGCAAGTGAGTCATCAAGTTGATACTCAGCCCGATTACTTAGTCGGGCTGGGGATTCCGGCGGCGCTGCGCTTCCATCCGCGGCTCAAGCATCCGAGCGGAGTCTATCTGCCCGCGATGGTCGCGGCGATCGAGGACCGCGAAGGCGCGATCGTCGGAATCCATCGGACGTTCCTAAAGCCTGATGGAACGGGCAAGGCGGAAGTCGAGCCGAACAAGATGGCGCTTGGGCGCGTGGCTGGATGCGCGGTTCATCTGAGCGCCGGCGCTCCCGAGTTGGTCATCTGCGAGGGGATCGAAACGGGGCTTTCGATCCTGCAAGCAACCGGGCTTCACGTCTGGGCGGCGCTCGGCACGTCGAATCTCGGCCAAGTCGAGCTTCCCGGATTCGTGCGCGAGGTCATCATCGCGGCCGACCACGACGACGCGGGACTGAAGGCCGCGCGCGGCGCGGCTGAGTCGTATCAAAAAACTGGATACCAAGTGCGAATAGTCAGTCCTTCAACTAGCGGGGAGGACTTCAACGACCTGGCGTGGTGAAGGGTTGATGGACAATCTGCATAAAGACTTCGAGCAGGGCTTCGGCAAGGGCAAGGTGGTCGAGCTACGCGATTCGGACGCATACCTTGCCAAGCATGGCGTTCGCTTCGGGCGGGCGCGCAAGACCAAAACGCAACGGGTTGCCTGGCTGTGGCCAAACTGGATACCTCTCGGCGGCCTGACCTTTCTCTGCGGCGACTCCGGCATTGGCAAAAGCGTCCTGCTCTCCGCTCTGATTGCCATTGTCACCCGTGGCCGGAAGTTTCCCGATGGCGCCAAGGCCCCGCGCTCTCAGGTTGTTTACTACGGCATCGAGGACAGCATCCGGGCAGCGCTGGTCCCGCGTCTCAAGGCCGCAAGCGCCGACCTGGACCGGGTGTCTATCGTGGAACCCGACTTCTCGCGCACCGATACGCACGGCCCGCTGTTCAAGGGTCTGCCCGAAGGAATCGCGCACGTCGCGGAGTTCGTCCGCGACACCGGGGCGCGGCTCGTAATCTTCGATCCCCTTGCTGATTTTGTCGCGGGCAACACCGATCTAAACGACGAGGCCGCTGTACGCCACGCGCTCGCCCCGCTGATGCGGCTGGCGGAAGAGAAAGAGCTAGCGATCCTCTGCGTGCGGCATCTCAACAAGCGGAGCGAGGCCAAGGCGCTCTACCGGATACTCGGCTCAAGCGCCTTCGCCCAGGCGCCGCGCGCCATCTTCGCGGTCGAGCAGGACCCGGAGCGGGAAGACGGCCGGCTCCTGCTCTGCCTCAAGAGCAGCTACGCGAAGAAGCCGGCACCGTGGCGCTTCGGACTGACGGCCGGGCGCAACGGCGTAGTCCGGGTCGAATGGGGTGAGCGCGTGGAGAAAGAGGCGGCCGAGGCGATGGCCGAGGCGGGAGAGATCACGCCGGGCAAGCTTGAGGAGGCGTGCGAGTACCTGGGAAAGGCACTCAGCCACGGCAAGGCCAACGCATCGATCGTCTTACGCGGCGCGCGCGACCACGGAATCTCGGACATGACCCTTAGGCGCGCCCGTAAAAAACTGGGCGTCAAAGCGGAGCCCTACTGGGATGAGACGAGCAAGAAGCTCAAGGGACAGTGGATATGGATTGCGGGCAAGGAAGAGCCGTGATCGCGGCGAAAGGCAGTCGGCTCACCCCCGCACAGAGGGTTGAGCTGACTGGACTGACCATGCTGCTCAACGCCTTCTCTCCCAACGGATTCATGGGAGCAGCATGGTCAGTCGGGTCATCCTTTCACACACACTTCGCGCGCGCGGCTGCGCGCGCGGATGCGAGGCCGTGATGATGGGCGATTGCGCGGTCCAAGCTCTGCCGGGGTTCGGGCCGGAGGTCGGCGATCCGTTCCGCTTCACGTGGTGGAACACGCGCGCGGGCGCGCCGGTCTGGGTCGAGTATCGCGGGCGATGGCGCGCCGGCGTCATCGTTGGCCGCGGCAGAAAGTATGTGACGGTCGAGACCGCCGGCTGGCGCGGGCGGAGCCGATGCGTCAGGAAACTCTACTCGGAGTTACGGAGGCGGCGATGAAGTGCGCGAAGTGCGGAAGGGAAATCGACGAGGCCCGCGTCAGTGCCGCAATCAAGCTGGGCGACGGGCGCGCGGCGCTCGACTGGTTTTGCTTTGACGCCATGCTGAAGCCCGGCCGCGCGGCGGAGCTGATGCGCCTGTTGCGCGACGCCACCATTCGCGCACGAAACAATGGCGCGCCGGCGTCGGCGGCAATCGGCGAGAGCGAACAGGACGAACCGGAATGAGATGAAATCGGGCGGCAAATTTCGCGGCGCCGCGAACGCGGAGACGATCCGCGCGCTGCGCTCGGTCATGGCCGCGACCGGCGGCAACGCGAAGGTGCGCGAGCTGTACCAGGTGCTCCGCGTTGAAGAGGCGGCCGAGTTTCTCGGCATTGCGGTTCAGACCGTGCGGAACATGACGGCGCTCGGTAGACTGCCGTGCACCCGCATGGGGCCGCACTGCGTCGGCTACCAGCTTATCGACCTGATCGCGTGGCTCCAGAAACGGCAACAGCCGGCCCGCCGGGAAACCTCGGAGGAAATCACATGACGGCAAGGAAGGATAGACAGACCAGGGGATCTGAAACCAACCGGCATTTCCGCACGCTGCGCGGCGTGCTCCAGGCGACCGGTGGCGCGGCGAAGATTGAGGAGCTGTACCGCGTGATGCGCGCGGAAGAGGCGGCGCGTTTCCTTGGGCTCGCGGAGCCGACCGTCCGAGATATGACCTATCGGCACGAATTGCCGTGCGTGAAGCTTGGCGCGCGCGCCGTCGGCTATCGCGTAATTGACCTAATCGACTGGCAGAAAACGCGCCGGGCGCCGGCGCGCGGGTGAGTGGCAACATGAGGTTGACACTGAGTAGACTTACGCGCATGGCGAAGCGAAAGGACGGCGGTTGGGTGACCATCATCGAGGCTGCGAAGCGCGCGGGTGTCACGCGCTGGGCGCTCTACAAAGCGATTCGCGCGGGGCGGCTGAAAGCAGAGGTGCGCGAGGTCACCCGGCGCTCTCTCGCAATCGACGCGCACAGCCTGGCGGAGTTCATCCGCGCGCGCCAAAAACGCGGCGGTTGACATGATGACTACCGCGTGCCACGCTGGCGGTCAGAGGTGAACCATGAAGCTTATCGAACGGATTGACCTGGCTGACAAACGGCGCGCGGGCAAAGGCGCGTCCGCACGGTCTGACCGCCCGCCCGGCGCCGGCGCGACGCGACGGCCGAGCCGGCCGACAGCAAAGGCGCGCCCGGCGGATCGCTACCGGCGCTGCTTCGAGCAGGTGATGACGGAGATCGAGGACTTCGAGCGCTGGCGCTCGGCCGTCGAAACCGCGCTGATCCTGATCGCGGGCAAAGTCGGCATTCCGTTCTAACGACAATACGAGGTGACGGACTGTGACGACGAACGCACTTATTGTGGAGTTGACGGGACTGGGCAAGCCAGCGATTCCGGGCGTGACGCCGACAGTTACGCCGACAGCGGCGCCGACACCGGCGGCAGTTCCGGCCAAGGGGTAACGCCATGCAAGCAATCCTAGGCGAAGTAGCCAACTTTGGGTGGACGCATCCGGTGACAGTGTTCTTGGTCTGCGTAGTCCTAGGCGTCTGCAAGACGCTGGACGATAGGCGGAGGAGCAACACCGGACCAAGTGAGGTGAACATGGCGCGCTCGACCATATGCCCGCGGTGCGCGGCGGCGGCTCGCAGCGTCACGGCGCGATTTTGCACGCGCTGCGGAGGCGGCCTGTAAACCTAGCCGCTGCGCAGGCTGGTGATGGCGCTCAAGGTTGCGGTCGGAGCGCGGCGCCGGCGCCGCGCTCAAGTGAGGTAATCACGATGGCACGCAAAGAAGAAAGCTACGGTCCAAACATCGTCGCTGACCCGCGCCGTCCGGGCGCGTTCTATGTGCGCATCTACCATGCCGGAGTCCACTACAAGCGGCGGGCTGCGTCGCCCAGCCATGCGCGCGAGTTGCGCGAGGAAATCCGCGTAGCGATCCGCAAGGGCGAGTGGCCGCCGAAACCAAAGGCTAAGTTGGCGCTGTTGGACGAGCTGCTCGAAACGTACCGCGAAGAGAAGCAGCGTGAAGGCAAGGCCGTGATGGACAGCGACGTTGGGTTTAGACGGCTGCTTGAACGCTTCGGCGGCCGGCGCGCCGATTCGCTCACGGCCCGCGAGGTCAAAGAGTGGCGCGACGCGTTGCTTGAAGGGCATACGCCGGCGACCGTCAACCGACACCTCACCATACTCCGGGCGATCCTGCGCATGGGCATGAGGGACCGCAAGATAGAGGCCGGCGCCATTCCCGAGATCGAGCCCTTCGCAGAGAACAACAAGCGCGTGCGCTACCTGACCGCTGATGAGGAGCTGCGGCTTCTAGAGAAGCTGCCTGAGTGGCTGCGCCCGCTGGTTATGGTTGCGATTCACACCGGGATGCGGCGCGGCGAGCTGCTCAACCTGATGTGGGCAGACGTGGACTTCGTGGGCGGGATCATCTTCGTGCGCACGTCTAAATCAGGCGAAGGGCGGCGGATTCCGATGAGCCCGACCGCGCATCGCACGCTAAGCGCTCTCCGCGAAGCGCGGCGGAAGCGGCTTAAAGCCCGAGTGGTGAGGCGTGAGGCTGCGAACCCTCACGTGTTCAGTGCGCCGCAGGGCGGCCTGATACTCAACCTCAATCGCGTCTGGTATGGCAGAACCCCACGATCGAAACGCGCCGTGGGGCCGGTAGCGAACGCCTGTCCCTCAGCCAGCGAGGGCGTGATTAAGCGCGCGGGACTTGAGGGGCTGCGCTTTCACGATTTGCGCCACACCTTTGCTTCGCGCTTGGTGATGAACGGCGTGGACCTGTTCCGCGTGCAAACCCTGATGGGCCACAAGTCGCCAATGATGACGCTCCGGTACGCCCATCTGAGCCCGGAGCATTTACGCGCAGCGGTCGCAACGCTCGACGCGCCGGGTGTGAAGCCGTGGGCGGAAGAGCGGCAGGGAAGTTGACATAATCCGTGGTCAAATCGGCGGGCAAATCGGCGGGCAAATTGACAGGTAACTACAGGTAACTGCCGGGAGACACAGACTTAGGAAACTCAAGGGCTTTTCGGAAATCCCGCGCCAGCTAAGGCCTATCCGGCTTGCCTCACATGCAAGAGGTCCCTGGTTCGAGTCCAGGTGCGTCCACCATCGTTTACTCCCGCCGCCGCCGAACAATCCCGGGTTGTGACTGACGATCCCGGGTGGCATCAATATAGGTCGGTAATGGGATCATCGACCGCTGAAAACCGACGAAAGGAACGACGCGCGCAGCCTGCCGCGATTCGACTGGCGCATTGGATTAACATTCCGCTGCTCGTCATCATGGCCGGCAGCGGGCTGCAGATTCTGGCCGCGTATCCGGCGCTCGGCCCGCGCGGCGCACTATATAGCTGGTATCCGTTCCAGAACGACGCGCCGCCGTCGTGGCTGCGAATCGGCGGATGGCTCGCGGGTGCGCGCCATTGGCATTTCGCGATCGCCTGGTTCCTCATCCTCAACGCAGTACTTTACCTGATTTACATGGTCGCGAGCGGTGAATGGCGCCGCCGCGTTTTCATTCCGCGCCGCGATGCTTCCAATGCGCTGGCGATGCTCGGTTACTACTTGCGCGTGCGTAAGACTCCGCCGCCTGAGGACTTCTACAACGGTGCTCAACGTCTCGCCTACACGTCCGCGATTCTGTTCGGAGTCGTCGTGGTTCTGTCCGGACTGGCTATTTACAAACCGGTGCAGTTGTACTGGATAACCGCGGCATTCGGCGGATACGACGTCGCGCGCGTAGTGCATTTGAGCTGCCTTGTTCTGCTCGCACTGTTCACCGCGATGCACCTGGTGCTCGTCGCGCTCCATCCGCGGACGATCGTCACCATGTTGACCGGAGGACGGCGTGGCTAGCCTGATCACGCGGCGAAAACTTCTGCTGAGTCTCGCCGCCGCCACCGCGCTCGCCGGATGCGACAGCCGTCCCGCGTCGATGTTTCTCGCCGGGATGGGACGTTGGAACGAGCGCGTCGATCGCCTGTTGTTCTCGCCGAATCGGCTCGCGCCCGAACCGCCTGCCTCCGAACTCACGCCCGAGGCCGATTTCCCGAGCTACTTTATTTCCGACACGATTCCGTTCGCACCGGACAATTGGATGCTCATGGTGGGCGGACTGGTCGCGCGGCCGTCCGTCTTCTCGCTCGAACAGCTCAAGCGGATGCCGCAAACGGGCATGCGAATTCGCCATCATTGCGTCGAGGGTTGGTCGGCGGTGGCCGAGTGGCAGGGCGTGCAGCTGCGCGAGATCGCCCGCATGGTCGGCGCCAGTCCCGACGCGCGATACGTCGAGTTCCGTTCGTTCGACGCCGGCTACTTTTCATCGTGGGATATCGAAAGCTCGCTTCATCCGCAGACCATACTTGCATACGGCATGAATGGGCGCGCGTTATATCCCGATCACGGCGCCCCGCTGCGCCTCTATTCGCCGGTCAAGCTCGGTTACAAGAACGTGAAGTATCTGACCGAAGTGAATTTTCTCCCCCGTCGCAGCGGCGGGTACTGGGAAGATCAAGGATACGATTGGTACGGCGGCGTCTAGTCGATCGCGAGGCTCGCGAACGACACCGCCGACTCGCTCTGCGGTTCCATCGCGATTCCATATTTGAGCAACCGCGCGCTGCGGCCGCGCAGCAGCTCGAGTTGGGTGTACATCGGCGCCAGACCGCAAATTCGCCGCGCGTCGCGATCCTTCACGATGTCGGCGAAGAAGCCCTCGGGGTCGCCGCGCTTGATATTTTCGATGAGGCCGAGATCCTCGCGCTGGACGCGCTCGGCCACCGCGTGATCGGCGCTGAACTCGTCGCCGAATTTCCTGCCGACGTGCGCGAAATCCACACCCGCAAGAATCAGCACCCGGCGACAATCCGCGTCGAGCTCGGACCTCAGCGCCGCGATGAACGATCCAACCCGGGCATCGCGCGCCGGCATGACTCCGCTCGCGACCAATTCATGGAACGAACTGACCAGGATCGGCACGACCTGGTAGCCGCGCGCGCCGAACGCGTAGGCAAGAAACAGCGCCTGGAATTCGATCGAATGCTCGCCGCGATGCAGCATCTCGTCAGCGAACAGATCGCCCTGGTACCGCGCCGCGAGCCGATCGATAAAACCGCCGTCGGTCTCGACCGCGCCAAACGGCGTCGCGTAGTTCTTGCGCGTCGCGCTGAACAGCTCGGGGCCGGCGCCGTAGTGCGAGGTTCCCAGAATCACGATCAACTCCGGGGGATCGTGCGCCATCAGCTCATGGTAGGCGTGCGCATAGGCGGCCGCGCCTCGGCGCGGATCGATATGAGGCGCGATCAGGCCCGCGAGCGACGCCGCTTTTCTCACCGCGGGAACGCGGCCCGGTCCCTCGGGTGGATCGAAGTACCCCGCGAGTTCGAGCCGCAACTTCGCCGGATCTTTCTCGTAGCACAGCCCCGCCAGCGCCGCCGGACGGTCGGGGCTGGCGAGAAATTCCTCGCGCACGCACCGCTCGCGCGCGTGGAGCGCGGGCGAGTCGAGGAAGTACGCACGATCCAGCGCCGCGATCAGCTCGTCGAGCTTGTCGAGCGGAATCATCTCGCCGAAGCGCTGCGCAAACGCGGCCTGGATATCCTTCAGCGACATCTTCCCGTCGAATAAAGTCACGATGAAGTAAGCGCCCATCCCGAGCATGATCGGTTCGGGCGCCAGCCCGCTCGGATCGCGCAAACAGATCAGCGTCTGACCCTGCTGCTCGACGGGGAAAGCCTCGACGGCGCGAATCTTTGGATTTTCCATCGCGAAATCTAAATCTTGGTGATACTCGGCGGCCCTGGAGCAAACGCCGCGTTTACAGATGCTATGGGCTTTGACAAAATCCGGCAAGCCGACGGGAATTCCGCGCGCGAAAATCCGCCATTCGCTTCGAATCGCCATGCCCGGCTAACACCCAATGTCCGACCAACATCGACGCCGCGCCGCCCTGACCCGATCCCGTCCGCGACGCAAGGACGCGCCCGCACGTGCCCGCTACAAAGTCGCGCGCACCGACGCGCTCGCGCCCGGCGAGTCGCTGAAGTTCATGCTGCCGATTCGCGGCGCCGACGAGGAATGTTTTCTGATCAACTTCGGCGGTGAGTTCCACGCCTACGTCAATCGATGCCGGCATGTGCCGATGGCGATGGACTGGGTGGACAATCAGTTTTTCGCGGAGGACGGCCGCTACTTGATTTGCCAGACGCACAACGCCTGTTACGAGCCGGCCAGCGGCGAATGTATCGCGGGACCGCCGACCGCATGCGGCAAATTTCTTTACCGGGTGCCGACGGAGATCGAAGATGGAGTCATCTACGCTCGTCCGCCGCAAGCTGAATTCGAAGACTAGCGTCTATTCGTATTCGTCGCCGAAATGGGCGCGCACGATTCGCGCCTTGAGGTACTCGAGCGTGCCGAGGTCCTCGACGATGTCGCCGCCGGTGTCGTAGAAGAACAGCTCACCGTTCTTCGTGCGGCCGACCGCGATGATCCATTCGAGGTCGTCCCGGTCCTCAAGCAAATAATTGATCGTCTGCGCCACCCCGCGGCCCGGGATGATCGTAATCTTCGGCCTCGGGAGCTTTTCCTTTTCCTGCTTGGGCATCTTTTTGATCAAACCTCTGGCGGGAGGATGCGGGAACCGACCACTCAATTACATTAAGAATGCCCCGCGATCTAAGTCAATAGCGCGTGCACCACGATCTCAACATGATGCGTGTTGGGGAAAAAATCGAACCCGCATACGCGATTAATTTTATATCCGGCCCCCGCAAGCACGCGCAAATCACGCGCCAGCGTGGTCACGTCGCACGATACGTAAATGACGCCCGGTGCGCGCAGCTTGACGATCGGTTCCATCAGGTCGGGCGCGCCGGTGCGCGGCGGATCGAGAATTATGACCTCGGGACGATAGCGCGCGCGATGCAGAAAATCGGCGGTCGCCGACGCCTTCATCGCGACGAACTGTGCGTCGCGAAATTTCAACCGCGCGGCGTTGCGCGCCGCCGCCGCGATTGCTCCCGCATCGGCATCTACCCCCGTCACTCGCGCGCCGCGACGCGATGCGGGCAGACTGAAGTTGCCCGCGCCGCAAAACAGATCGAGCACCGCCGGCGATTCGTGAATCGCCGCCATTTCCATCACCCGCGCTACCAGCTTCTGGTTCTGCGCGCGATTCACCTGGCTGAAAAGATCGGCGTCCACTTCGAGCGATAACCCGGCCTCGAGCTCGATTGCGATCGCGCTGTCGCCTGCCGTCGCGCGATGCGTCCCCGATCGCAGCACGATTCCGGCAATCTCGCGGTCCGATTCGAGCACGTTGCGCGCTCGCCTGAGGTCCTCTTCGACCGCCGGCTTCTTCAGATGTGCGACCTGGACTTCGCGTGCGCCGTCGCGGACCACCTCGATCTCTTCGACCCGCTTGCCGAGCGAGCGCGCCAGATGCAGCGGCATCCGGATGGCCGGCTCGGCGACCATGCATGAATCGATCTCGACGATCGTGTTGCTGCCGGCGGAGTAAAACCCAAGCACGCCCCTGGCGCCCACCCTGAGCCGGATTCTCGACCGATAACCAAACTCGGCCGGCGCCGGTTCGACGAGTCCCGCCGGATCGATCGCGACACCAAGCGCATGGCCGAGCTCGCGCGCGACGACTTCGCCCTTGAAACGGACTTGGGCGCCGTAGTCGATGTGCTGCCAATCGCATCCACCGCATCGCGGCAGATAGGGACACGGGGCAACCCGGCGCTCGGCGCTCGCGCGGAGGATTTCGCGAATTCTCGCGAGCGCGTAATCGCGGCGCTCCGAAACTATCTCGACCTCCAGCCTGTCTCCCGCCACCGCGCCCGCGACCATCACAGCCTTGCCGTCCCGGTGGCCGACGCCGAAGGGCCCGAATGTCATCGCGCTGATATCTATTTCCGGCATGCGCACCCAAGTTTATCTGCACTACGCAATTCGCGCGACGCGACTTATAATTGATGCGCGCGCGTGGCCGCGCCATTTTATCTGCGCCTTCACCGGGTGACGCCCTTGGCGATCGAAACCGAACTCCGCGAACTAATCGACCGGAATCTGCCCGCTGATTCCGCCCGCCTCGTATCCGCCTTCGCCGACCGGCTCTTCGCGCGCGAGTCGGCCGACAGTCGCGAGCAGGTCCCGGCCAAAAGGCGCCTTACTCTCGTGCAGTCGGCGTTCGAATTCTTTTCCGTCCGCGCCAATCCCGTGATCGCGCGCGTCGAATCTGCCCCGGCCGACGACCACGACACACTCGCCATCGTCGAGACCGTGACGATCGATTGCCCGTTCATCGTCGATAGCCTGCTCGAATATTTCCATCATCTCGGCGCCACCGTTCGCACGATGCTCCACCCGGTCTTCAAAGTCACTCGCGACAAACAAGGGCGGATTGCATCGTTCGAACAGTCCCTCTCCACCGAGCGCGGCGAGTCATTCGTTCATGCGGAACTGGAGCTAACGCCATCACCCGAACAGGCGCGTCAAATCGAGCACGATGTCATCTCGATTCTTACCGAGGTCCGCGCGGCGACCGGCGACTTCGAGCGGATGACCGGCCGCGCCCTGCAGATCTGTGAGGAAACCGCGTCGAACCGCGAACTGATCGAGGTCCGCGACCTCATGCGCTGGCTCGTCCACGGCAGCTTCGTGTTTCTCGGCTATCGCCGCTTTCTCGTGAGCGGCGACGACGCCGCCGCCAGATTCGCGCTCGATCCCGGCGCCGAGCTCGGCGTCATGCGCGAGCACGACCAGTCGCGATTTCGCAGCTCGGTATTGCTCGAGGAACTCTCGCCCGCGCGCCGCAAGCTCTTCTTCGAAGGACCGCCGCTGGTGATCGGCAAGACTCGCGCCGAGTCCCACGTACATCGCCGCCGCCCGATGGACAGCGTCTCGATTCGCCGCACCGACGCATCGGGCCGCGTCGTCGCGTTCGATAATTTCGTCGGGCTGTTCACCTCCAAGGCCTACGCGGAGGAGGCGCAACACATTCCGGTTCTGCGCGCGAAGCTGCGCGAAGTGCTGGAGTGCGAGGGCGCCGCCCCCGGCTCGCACGACTACAAGGAAATCGTTTCCGCCTTCAACAGCTTTCCCAAGGATGAACTCTTTCGCGCGCCCGTCGCCGAACTGCGCGCGCAGTTGCGCCTCATCCTCGACTTTAAGAGCGAAGGCTCGGTGCGACTCTTCGTTGCGCCCGACGTGCGTCACGGCAACGTGATCGCGCTGGTGGTGATACCGCGCGACGCCGGCTCCGCCGAGCTTAGCCGGCGCATCCAGGATACTCTTGCAGCCGCGCTCCACGGCACTTTGGTCTATTTCTTCCTGGCGCTCGGCGAGGGTTACACGGCGCGCCTCCATTTCTGTTTCGTTGCCGATCCCCCAAAGCCTTCGGTCATCCGCGCCCTTGAGACCACGATCGCCGAGCTCGCCAGACGATGGAACGATCGCTTGCAGGAGCGGTTGATCAAAAAATTCGGACCCAAGCGGGGACGCGCGCTCGCTGAGCGATGGGCCGGTGCGTTCAGCGCTGACTATCAGGCTGCGATCGACGTAACGCGCGCGGTCGGCGACCTCGAAGACGTCGAAGCGCTAATCGCCGGCGGCCGTGATTTCATGGTCGAGGCCGGACGTACCGCTGCCGACGGCCACCCCGGCGGCGCCGGCGAGATACGGATTATGGGCATTGGCGACGCTCCGATGCTGTCCGATCTGATGCCCACTTTGCAGAACTTCGCCATCGAGGTGTTGGCCGAGGACGCTCTCGAGCTTCGCCCGCGCACGGACGGCAAAGTGACGCGCGCGTACCTGCAGGTTTTTTCTGTGCAAGGACCCGGCTCGCAACCGTTCGACAAATTTCCCGGCGCCGCGCTGGTTGCCGACGCGATCGCCGCCGTGCGGATCGGCCTTGCCGCGGACGATTCCCTAAACGCGCTCACTCTCACTGCGGGCCTTGCCTGGCGCGAGGTCGCGCTCCTGCGCGCGTACCTCGTCGCCGCGTTTCAGATGCGTCTGTCGCCCGCTCGTCTCGGCTTGCAGCGCGTTCTGTTGCTATATCCCGGTCTCGCCCGGCTGCTGTTCGAGCTGTTCACCGCGCGTCTCTCATTCGACAGTCCGGCCGCGCCGGAAAAAATCGCGGGCCTGCGGCAAGCGTATCTCGCTAGTCTCGGCGCCATCGAAAATATTGGTGACGATCGCACTGCGCGCGCGCTGCTATCATTGGTCGAGGCCACCGTGCGCACCAATTTTTTCTGCGCGGTGCCGTCGCCCGATCCCTACATCGCGCTCAAGTTCGAAAGCGCGCGCATCACCGGGCTGCCCGACACCGCGCCGCTCTACGAAATTCACGTTAACAGTCCGCGCATGGAAGGATGCCATCTGCGCCACGGGCGCATCGCGCGCGGCGGAATTCGCTTCAGTGACCGCCGCGACGATTACCGCACCGAGATCCTCGATCTGATGAAGACCCAGACCGTGAAGAACGCGATCATCGTCCCGATCGGCGCCAAGGGTGGCTTCATCGTCAAGCCGCGACCACGCCATCAGCCCGATCCCCGCGACGGCGTCGAGGCGTACCAGACGCTGATCAACGCGATGCTCGATCTCACCGACAACCTCACCGGCGACGGCCCGGTGCATCCCGCTCGCGTCAGGGTGCTGGACGACGACGGCCCATATCTCGTCGTGGCCGCCGATAAAGGCACTGCGAGTTTTTCCGACCTCGCTAATCAGATCGCTCTCGAGCGCGGCTTCTGGCTCGGCGACGCCTTCGCTTCCGGCGGCGAGCACGGTTACGACCACAAGCAGATGGCGATCACGGCGCGCGGCGCGTGGGAATCTGCGCGCCGGCATCTGCGCGAGATGGGTCGCGATCCCGACCGCGGCGCGCCGATCACGACGGTCGGCATCGGCGACATGTCGGGCGACGTGTTCGGCAACGGCCTGCTGCGCTCGCGCAACTTGAAGCTCATCGCCGCCTTCGACCATCGCCACATCTTTATCGATCCCAACCCCGACCCCGCCGCCAGCTTCGACGAACGCAAGCGCCTCTACGACCTGCCGCGCTCGAGTTGGTCGGACTACAATTCCACGCTCATCAGTCCCGGCGGCGGTGTCTTCCGCCGCGGCCAGAAACGAATCGACCTCAGTCCGGAGGCGCGCGCCGCGCTCGGATGCGACTGCGAGGCGCTCGACGGCGAGTCCTTGATCCAGCGCATTCTGCGCGCGCCCGTCGATCTGTTGTACAACGGCGGCATCGGGACTTACGTCCGCGCCTCGACCGAGACCGACGCCGAAGTCGCCGACCACGCCAACGACGCATGCCGAATCGCCGCGCCTGACCTGCGCGCCAAAATAGTCGTCGAAGGCGGCAACCTCGGTTTCACCCAACAGGCGCGTATCGAGTACGCGCTCGCCGGTGGGCATATCAACACCGACGCGATCGACAACTCGGCCGGCGTCGATATGTCCGATCACGAAGTCAATCTGAAAATTCTGCTCGAGCCCGGCGTAGCCCGCGGCGAGATCACTGGCGACGCGCGCAACCGCGCGCTTGCCGCATGCGCCGGCGAAGTCGCCGACCGGGTCATCGCTGACAATCGCGATCAGGTGCTCTCGCTCAGCCTCGAGCAGCTTCGCAGCCGCACGCACTTGACCGAGTTTCGCGACCATCTCCAGGCCATCGAGGATCGCGGCATCTTGGCCGGGATGGAGCCCGTGCTGCCCGCCCGCGAGGCGATTCGCGAGCGCCACTCACGCTACCCCGGACTCACCCGCCCCGAGCTTGCGCTGGCCGCGGCCTACACCAAGATCGATCTTATCCGGCGGATTGAAACCACCGTGCTGGTTGACGATTCGTATCTCGTCGGACGTTTCCTGCAGCCATACTTCCCGCCCTCGCTCGCCGAGCACTTCAGCCCCGACGCCAGCGCTCATCGCCTCCGCCACGCGCTGATCGCGACTCGCGCCGTCAATGAACTCGTCGATCTGGTTGGCTCGACTTTCGTCTTCGGCCACGTGCGCGATCGCGGCGGCGCGGCTGAGGATGTGGTCCGCGCATGGGTGATCGCGACCGACGTGCTTTCGATTCACGAACGCGCCGGTCTGCTCAAGCGCAACGCCGCGACGACCGCGCCCGAATCGGAGCTGGGCGCGTTTCTCGCGCTCGAACGCGCCTGCCGCAGCGCTACACGATGGGCGCTCAGCGAGCTGGAGCCTGCCACTTCGATCGGCGCCGCGGTGACCCGCTTCAAGCCCGCATTCGAAATGCTGTCGGGCGAGTTCGAGTCGATGCTCGTGGCCGGCGAGCGCGACCGCTTCGAGCGCCTCTATCGCGAGCTTCGGATCGACGTCCTGAACGGCGAACTGGCGCACGGGCTTGCGCGCCTGGCCTTCGCCGATCACATTCTGAGCGTGCTGAGCCTGAGTTTCGCCCGCGAAATCGAACCCACCAATGCGGCTCGAGCGTACTTCCGCCTGAGCGCGCAATTCAACTTCACAATTCTCGAAGATGCCCTTCAATCGATTGGCGCTGACGACCGCTGGGAGCGGCGCGCCGCAAACGAACTCGCCGCTGAGCTTCGCGCCGCTCGCATCGCGCTGTGCTGCGCGGTGCTCGACGCCATCGCCGACGATCCCGATATCAGTGTCGATGAATCGATCGAGCAGTTGAAGCGGGTTCGCGCCGATAGATTCGCGCAACTCGCGTGGCTCTTCGGCGAACTCAAGGCCCTTGCGTCCCCGAGTCTGCCCGCGATTCACGTCACGATTCGCGCCCTCTCACGCCTCGCAGCCTGATCCCGCGCTCTTGCGCAATTGTCCCCAAACCCTTCTAACAGGGACGAAGTCCCTGATCTTTTCTTATATTAATACCGGGTGCAGGGGTCACCCCTGGCCGTGGCGACGGCAGCGCAGCATTAAGAAAGGAAAACACGGCGCGCCCGCGGCAGGGCCCGCGCGCGACAACGG
>NZ_DATCTO010000064.1 GCF_036567905.1 Candidatus Binatus sp. | reverse complement strand
GTCCTCCGTTGCGCCGGCCTACTGCAAATTGCGGCTGCTATGGGCCGGGAGCCGTGCAGAACTGCGGCGAGGGCGGGGCGCTGGCATAAAAGCAGTCTTGGGCCACGGCACTCGACGCAGGGGTGAATGGGAGGTTCCAGGGCGAAGGCAAGGTCGGTGGTGGCGGCGTCGGATTCGTTACAGTTTGCGGGAAGCAACTCGGTGACGGCCGCAAAGCGGCTCTGGCCACTGGGTCGGCCACAGTTGCGAAGGTGCTCCCCGGAATGAACGAGAAGCCGTACGCGCCCGCATCCGGATAATCGACGTCACTGATCGCCCATTTGCAAAACGCGGTGCCGGGGTCGGTGCCGTCGGGGTTGCCCTGCATGCAATCGTTGCGCAGATAGAATTGGCCCAGTGGATCGCTGGCGTTGGCGGAGATGTTGCACTCACAGTCCGAGTTGGTGGTGCTCCACGCGCACATAGTTGACGGCTGGCAGCGCGTCTGGGTGGGATTGGAGGGATTATAGAGCGAGTTGTCGTAGTCGGTCGGGAATCCGCTCCCGCCCGCAGTGCTAAGATCCACCGTAACCGTCAGAATGCCTCCTCCTGCCGGGGGGCTACCAGTATCCAGGGGTTGGTAGGTCTTGGTCCATCCGGCAGGCCACGAGAAGGTCGTGAACGAGGCCGCAGCACTGGATACATTGGCCTTCTCGGCCACCACGGAATCCAGCACGGCCGCCGTGTCGAGGCCCTTGCCCACGTATATCTGGTAAGTCTCCCTGGTGGCTGGGGTGGTTGGGGTGGTTGGGGGGCCCGGCTTGGCGAAGAGCAGAAACACGTGGTACTTCTTGTTCGCCTGGAACACGCTGTACAAATTCCCCGACTGGCGTTGCGTGTTTTCGTCCACGGTCGTGTCGATGTAGTAAAGGCCGTTATTCGGCGCCATCGTTTCGCGCTGCCCGGTGGCCGACGCTGCCATCCGGATAAACGGCGCTGTGGTTTCACCCGTATTCAGATACTGGCGATACAGAGCGACGCCATAACACGCTGAGTTGGCGCAGTCGTAGCTCCAGGTCCACCCGGCCGCCGGATCATTGCAGGCGCCCTTATTGGGAATTTCTGGCGGCGGGCCGCTCCAGGGGACTGTCGCGCAATCGGGATACACAACGGTGGTGACGTAGTCGTAGGGGCTGGTGATGGCGGTACCCGCGGTATTGGCGAGCACGTCGGATTTGCACTCGACATCCTGAGTTGGCGCCTGAAAAAAGGCATCCTCGTTGACCGACACCGTGTTCACGAGGCCGGTCAGCGAACCGTCGTCATCGTTCAGTTCAGTCTGGCGATCGATATCTGTGAAGTCGGGGCTGAACATAGCCGGCTGGCGGTTGCAGTAGAGCGACTTGGTGGCGTCATCGTCGGTCTTGTAGGTACCCGTCAGGAATTTAGGCTCGATCACGTAGTGGTGAATCTCGACGCTATTGAAATAGAGATTGGTCGAGTGGAAGGAAGGAGGATAGTAGAAGCCGTTAGGCTGTTTCCATGCGATCGCCGCGTTGGGAAGATAGCAGGCTGCGGGCGGCTTGCCACTGCCGGCAAAGATGCCAGGAATACCGAGTTGCGTTCCTTCCATCCACTTGCTGTTAAAGCACCGATAATCGACATCGCCCGTAAGCAGGCAGTCTGTGAGCTGGGTCGCGGTGATGTCGAGGAAGGCGTTGGAGTCCTCGAGCGCCGGACCGTCGTAGATGTTGAAGAAGCGTTGATTCGCCGAGAAGCTGTCGCGGTCGAAAGTAACCCCCAAGTCGTTGCCCGCGCCGTCAACGGGAATGCAAAAGCCCGTAGCGGGCTGCTTGTTGCCGCATTTGACGCCGGCGGCGAAGGAGGTGGGGTTGACCGGGCCTCCGTTGGTCGCATAGGGATTGGCGGCGGGATCTTGAGTTTCGCCGATAAAAACAGTCTTTCTAGCCAACGCCCAATGCCCGATTAGCGCATCGGCTCGGGTGTAGCCGCCGCCGGTCACAAAGGTGAGGCCACCGCCAAGAATGTCGGTGATCGCGCTGTTGAGAACCAGGTTAAATTGCGGGCGGAGCCAGATAGCGGCGAAGTTCTTGGTGGCAAAGTTGAAGGAGCTCGTAAAACGATCGAGGACAATGACCATGCAGTTACCAAGGTTGCTATTGGAGCAATCGCCTTGAGTGCTGCAATCGCCGGTCAGACTGGGGCATTTGGTCGGATGATGATTTCCTCCGTTGTTTATCCTTGGATAGAAGTCTTCGTTCACTCGGTCGGGTGCGGCCGGGTCCTTCTTCACGCCTACGGGCGGCGGTATAAGGTCGTTCTCGATCGAGTGGAACTGCTTTTTCGCGTCGCCGTCACTAAAATTTGTGTTGATGCCCCCACAGTAACTGGTATCGCCGACGACGTGAAAGGCCACCATCGCCGTCGAGCAGGAATTGCCGAGAAACTCCATTAGGGGCGAAGTCCCCTTATTATCGTAATTCTTTTGCAGGGAAGAGTAACCTGTCCAGTACATGTTTCGTGATGAGCCACTGTTGGCGCCAGGCGGCATCCAATAACAATTTCCGCACATCTCGGCGCCGACCGCCATGTTGTACTCGAAGTCGTTCCAGCCATTCATGATCCAGAATAGGGAAGGATGCTCGAAGTCGGAGTCGTAAGGAGTGTGTTCGGTGTTGGCGGGATAAGGCTTGTCGGCGCCATCCTTGTTCCTGGCAAGTATCCCGGGGATCCCCCGATAGTTCGCCTTGTCGTTGACCGCCGCGATTGCTGAAATGCCGATGTTTGCGTAGAGCTTGTTGTTGGTCTCGGTGCCGTCCTCGAGATAGTAGCCCATTCCGATCGACCGGTAGCCGACGTTACGGGCGAGCAGGACGCCCTGCGTCGCATGAAGGACGATAAAGCGCGTCATCGAGTCCCAGATCGAGCTGTCCTTTACGTAGGTATCGGTCGGGACCTGGCGCGCCATGTGGAAGTGCACGGGATAGTGCATCATCCTGCCGCCTTCTCCGAGCTGATAGAACTCGACTCCCTGGACCTGAAGCTGCGTGAAGCCCTGCCGGAAGACGACGTGCCCGCCGAAGTAGAGCTTCGGGTCGGGCGGTTTCGTCGGGGGCGGGTCCGGGGCAGTGGGAAGGTCAGACATTGGCTTGTCGCCGCCAGACACGATGCGGATGTTGCGGGACAGGAGCGCCACGGCAGCGCGAGTGTCCACGGACGTGAGATCGGTAAGCCCGCGCCCGGCAGGAATCCGCGAGGCCAGATCGACTGTCGCGGCATGATGGGGATACTGGAGCCCGGGGGACGCGATCGTAATTGTGTTGCCGTCTGCGTCTTCTGCGAGTGTCAACTGCTCGGTGTGCGAGGTCAGATAGTCAGTCGTCGTGACGACGAACTGATCCCCTTTTTTCCAATTGACAGCGCGGGAAAGAGTTAGAGTGGTGGCGCCCGGCTGGAGTACGCCCTCGGTGCATTTCGAATCCGTGGTTCCTGTCGCGCAATTGTTCAGCCGCACCCAGCTGGTGCCGGTGCTGGTTGGATCGACGGTGGTATCGGGATACGTCGCACCTTTCAAGCCGTAGAGCCGCAGCGTACCACCGTACCCGAGGCCCAGGACTTTGTACCCGTAAAAGCCTTTCACATTTCCGCCGTCGTCATACATCAGCGGCTCGTACTGGTAGAAACAATCGTCGTTCGGAAGCGTACCGCCTTTTGTCGAGGCCGCGACGCAACTGGTCGGATCCAAGGACTTCAGGTTGTTGGAGGTGAAGAGCTCCGACGGGATGCCGCAAGTCTTGTCATGGCAATGGACACCCACGGCATGCTCTTTGCTGCTCTGCTGCGCCCCATATAGATGGATCGTGATTTTCCCGCCCGGATTCGTACCGACGGGTGAAATCGTCACACCATCGGGCGCTACGCCGGCGGTAAGGGTTCCGTTGTTTTCGATAATTATCGACTCGGCCCAGAAGTCGATAGCTGCGTCGGCGAAGGCGAGCGAGCCTTTGACCGTGCCGTCGGCGTTGCCGTAAATTCTGACGTTCTTGTACACATAGGTGCCGGCGCCAACTGTGCACGCGCCGGTGACATCGAGATCCTCCGGCGGCGTCTTTGGTTTGAGCGGTCCGGTGCAAGTTTCCGCCGCTTTGGCGTTGGTAATAGGCGGCATGACCGCAAACGTATCCGCCTTAGACGATTCGGCGCCGCTGAATACGGCTCCGAATAAAAGCCCGACCGCGAATACCAGGGCCACGTTCCCGATGCGTGAGGCCTTTGCGAAACTGGAATCCAGGTGGCAACTCATGTTTCCCCTCCGGTCAAAGGACGCACCGGTAGCGTGACATACGATCCTTTGTCATCGCAAACCACGGCTCATTTTGAATGCAAACTTTTTTGCTACTTGACACTCGCATCGAAGCTAAACAACGCGGGTTGGTTCAGGTTGTCTCCGGCTGGATCGGAATCCAGGAAGATGTTCGGGGCCGGGGAGCCACTGGCGGTTAGCTGATCGGGCGTGAACTCGACGATGCTGCCCTCATTGTCGCTGAGTGAATTGCTGACCCACAGGTTGCCGCGCTTGTCGAACGCCAGCCCCTGGGGACAACTCAGGCTGAAGGAGTTACCGGGCGGCGTGCTTACGCTGGTACTGTTCAGCACCACGATGGGAGTCGGGCTGCCACTCGCGGCCACGTCGGAGGCGGCAAATTCCACCACGCTGTCTCCGGCACAATTCGAGACCCATTGATTGCCGGACTGGTCGACCAGCACGTCGGCGGGGCCGTCGAGGCCGGCCGACGAATTGATGATGTCGGGAGTGAGGTCTGCAAGCGTACCTTGCGCGGCTGCAAGGGTAGCAGCCTTGAATCCGAATATTTCAGACTCTTCGATGTCGGCGACCCACAGCGTCCCAGCCGTGTCGAACTGAATTCCCTCCGGCTGGCCGAAGCTGCTTGACACGATTTTCGTGTTCGGGAACTGCACGCCGCCTGCGCTCAACTGGCTGGGCGTGAAGTTGACCAAATCGGCCGAGAAACGGTTGGACGCCCAAAGGCTGTGGTCGATCGCGAACGCTTGGCCGTATGGGCAACCGAAAATATCGAAGCTGCCGTTGTCGGATAGAGTCACGTTGGGATTAGGACTGGGATCTTTCGACAAATTATCGAGCTGCTTGCGCGTGAACTGCGTAATCGTGCCGGCACCGATCACCGGATCCGAGCAATTGGTGACCCAAAGATTGCCCGAGGCGTCGAACAGCGCTTCTTCCGGCAAATCAATCGCCGCGCTGCTGTTGGTCAGGGCGGGATTGGGCGCGCCGCTTTGTGCACGCTGTTTGCCATCAAACGCCACGACGTCGGCGCCAAAGAAGTTCGGCACCCAAAGTCCAGGAGGCGGCGTCGGCGCAGGCGCACCGCCGCTGGATCCACCGCCGCACGCCGCGGCGCCGAATCCCAGAAACGCAATCAGCGGCAGCATCCAGAGAGTTGCGGCACCCGATCGTCGTTCACTCTTCTTCCGCCGAATGCTCATTTCTCCCCCCGCGCCGTGCGCCGGTTAGCGTTGTGATAGCCGATCCCGACCGAGGTGCTGCCTTGAGTGATTCCGGTCAACCGATTCGAGTTGTCCCAACCATAAACGACCTGCATTTGCCCGGCAACCTGCGTCGTCGTGCGTGGGTTCGCGTTATCGTAGTTGTAGCTGATGGTGGCTTGCGGCGTGGTTTCCGAAGTGAGACGGTCGAAAAGAACGGCTACGCGGGTAATTGCGCCTGCGATCGAGTCGCGGTCGCCCGGTCAGGCGGTTGCCGCTCTGCCTGGCTCTTGTGAATGTTGCCAACGGCGAAGGATGCGGCAAATGGCGCAGCAGGAAGGGAAACCAGAAAAGAGAATGCCGGGGACGCGGCAACCGCAGCTTCCTCGAGGTGTCCTGTTCTGGTGGTTGATCTCTTTGGCGGTGTTTCTCTGGTACGTGACCGGACTCTGGCCGCCGTCGCAACCCAAGGCGCGGATTCCCTATTCCGTTTTTCTCGCGCAAATACGCGAAGACAACGTCCGCTCGGTTCACATCGCCCGAGACGCGATCGACGGTGCCTTTGCAAAGCCTCTCGTCTGGCCACCAGCCAGCGGGACTGCCGAGCTGTCGTCGAAACCGCCTCCACCTGCTGCGCCTTCGCAGCCAGCCTCGGCGAAAGCTGCGTCGCCTGCTGCGATAGCGTACCGCGAGTTCGCCACGACCTTTCCCGCCGCGGTCGGCGACGCCGGACTGATGCCGCTGCTGATTGCACATCACGTCATCGTGGAAGTGTCGTCGTCGTCGATGCCCTGGTTCGTTGAGATGCTGGTTGAGTGGGGACCGCTGATACTTCTGTTCGGATTCTTCTGGTGGATGAGCAACCGGGCCGTGCGTAGTCAATCGGGTTTGTTCGGTTTCGGGCGGATGAGGGCAAAGCGCTACAGCAGCGAGCAGCCAAAGGTCACTTTCGATGACGTGGCAGGAGCGGACGAGGCCAAGGCCGAGCTGCAGGAGGAGGTCGATTTCCTGAAGCACCCTCAAAAGTATCACGACTTGGGGGCGCGAATTCCCAAAGGCGTGCTACTGGTCGGAGCGCCGGGAACCGGCAAAACTCTTATGGCACGCGCAGTAGCCGGCGAGGCGGGGGTTCCGTTCTTCAGCCTCAATGCGTCCGAGTTCATCGAGATGTTTGTCGGAGTAGGAGCGAGCCGCGTACGAGATCTCTTCCAGCAAGCCAAAGCGGCGGCGCCGTCGATCGTGTTTATTGATGAGCTCGACGCGGTTGGACGGCGGCGGGGCGCGGGCCTGGGAGCCACCAACGACGAGCGCGAGCAGACATTGAACCAGTTGTTGGGCGAACTCGATGGTTTTGACGAGCGTATCGAGGTCATCATTCTCGCGGCGACCAATCGGCCGGACGTTCTCGATCCGGCGCTGCTGCGGCCGGGGCGTTTCGATCGTCAGGTGGTGTTTGGTCTTCCGGATCGGAAAGGGCGCGAAGGCATCTTGCGCATCCACACGCGCAGGCTGCGACTTTCCACCGATGTCGATTTGGCTACTCTCGCGCGCAGCACGATCGGCATGAGCGGGGCGGACCTGGCTAACCTTTGCAATGAGGCGGCGCTTACCGCGGCGAGAAATAATCGTCCGGCGGTTACCATGGCCGATTTCGAAGAGAGTGAAGACAAGGTTCGGATGGGTGCGGCCCAACCACACCTGGTGAATCCAGGCGAGCGGCGCGTGGTCGCCTATCACGAGTGCGGACACGCAGTAGTGGCGTGGATGACGCCGGCCGCAGATCCGGTGCACAAGGTGACGATTGTGCCGCACGGACAGGCTCTCGGGATGACGGAGCAGGTCCCGGGCGAAGAGCGCCACAACCTGAGCCTGTCCTATCTAAAGGCGCGGCTGGCAGTGATGCTGGGCGGGCGCACTTCGGAGGAGATCGTCTTTGGCGACGTGACCACTGGCGCGGAGAATGACCTGGTGGAAGCAACCCGTCTGGCTCGCCGGATGGTAACGCGCTGGGGGATGAGCAAGCTCGGACTCGTCGCTTTCAAAACTGACGAGCAGCAACCTTTTCTGGGTTACGAGATTTCGCAGGGGCGCGATTACAGCGAAGCGACGGCTGCGCGAATTGACCAGGAAGTCCTGTGCTTGCTGCAAGAGACCCATGAACGCGTCCGCTGCTGCCTCACCGACTCAAGAGAGCGGCTGGATCGGCTGGTAGAAGCGCTGCTGCGCGAGGAGACGGTTGGTTCCGACGAGTTGAATCGTATCCTTGGTCCGCGGGTCGATTCAGGATCGGAGCAGACCGGCAGGATTGTCGCAGATTCACGAAAATAATTCCGGACATATGAGATGACCGCGACTGTCGCAAGGGTATTGAGCAAGCTCGACTGGATGCGCGAACAACGCATCTGGCCCAATGGAATGCGATACCTATGGACCGACGCTTTCGGCGTCGTTCTGTTGGTTTCGCTCTACCACAAACTGGGCCAGAGCAAGTTCTTGGACGAAGCTCAGCGGCTGGTCGCGGACGTTGAGCGGGTGCTGGGACGCCGGCGCGGCCTGCGAATTGGCGAAGCCGCAGATCGTGACGGCCAATACTTTCACTATCTGGCGATGTGGGTTTTCGCGCTATCACGACTGGGCAGGATAGTTCCCGAATATCGCACGAAAGCGATCCGGCTGGTGAAGGACATCCATCCCGCTTTCCTGATTCCGGGTCGAGGCGTGCGCTGGAAAATGCTCGAAGACTTGAGCGGAGCATACCCGGGTTTCGGACCAGGCTCGCTCGATCCGTTCCATGGATACATTGTTTACCGGCTACTTGATGAAGATACGCTTGCAGACGAGATCCGGCAGATGAAAACCATCGTCGAACGAAGCTACGAAAACCTGGTCATCACCCAAGACCTCGGTCTTGGAATGATGCTATGGATGACGTGCTTCTTTCCTGAGGAACAGTGGGCGCGCGTTCAGCGCGAGCGGAGCCTCGCGATACTTGACCGAATGTGGATCGATCCGCCCGGCTACTTCTGCCGCGAGCCGGGAGCGCATTCGGTGAAATTTGCCTTCACTAACTTCGGCGTCTCGGTCGGCCTGCAGGCCGCTGAGGCGTGGCCGGAGCGCGTCGCGCGATTGAACTCCTATTTCGAAACGTACCGATCGGGAGATGAATACGATACGGATGCGATCACCCACGTCATGGCGTGTGTGTCATCTTTCGCGGGCGAGTTCATACCACAGCGCATCGGAGGCTAGCTGCCGATGGTAATAGCAATTATGAGATTGGCTGAAGGAGCCTCGATTGCCGGTGCGTTCAGCGGCGCTGTGCGAGCGTCCTCGATATAGGTCTCGAGTCTCGCCAGCTATCGCCCTTCCGGCGGAGGGCGCAGCGAGCGGCCTTGCCGAAGCTGCGTTCGATCACTCTGGCGTTGGGTATATGGTGGCTGAAGAGGCAAGCGCGCCGCCTACACCTATGACGATGCGCGGCGGCGCGAATCCATGACGGCGGTCGGGCAGAGCGCCCCGTGACAGCACGCATTGTGGCGACCACTATCGCATCCTCGACTTCAGCTTGATCGTCTCGCCATCGACGATGAATTTGCCGTATCCCTGATGGTGGATGGTCTTAGGGTTCTTCTGTGCCGGATCTCTCCAGGCCTTGAGCACTTCGAAGACGAAGAGGCTGTATCTCTTCACCAGGCTGGTGTCGGTCACCTTGCATTCAAGATTGGCAAAACATTCGGCCACCAGAGGCGCTGCAATCCGTGAGGCCGGTATCGGCGTTAGTCCGAACGCCATAAACTTGTCCAAGTCGCGCCCGGAGCAGTTCCCCACTTTCACGACTTTGGGCGCCAGTTTCAGCGCCGGCACGGCGATCACGCATTCACTGGTTGACCGCAAGGCGGCAAAGCTGTGATTGGCGCGGCCCTTGTAGATGCCGGTTTGACGAACGCTTCATAGATCGATTGCGCGCTTTCGCCCCTGGAAGCGCCGTGTTAATGCGTACACGGTAGCGATCGGTTGAATCCCCAAGTCAGCGAGGACGGTAACAATGAAGATGGGAGTTTCGCTGCCTCTGACGGCAGCCTCGGGCGATCCAGGCGCGATCGCGCATGAGGCGGAGAACCTCGGCGTCGAATCGATCTGGAGCGTCGAGCATTCCTGCGTGCCTTCGAGCTACGCCACTCATTATCCCCGCTCGGCCGACGGTAAGGTGCCGGCGATGTACGCCCAGCTGGCCGAGACGTGGGTGATGCTCGCGATCGCGGCCGCGGCGACCAAGCGAATCAAGCTTGGCACCGGCATCCTGCTGCTGGCTCAGCACAACGTGATCGACACCGCGCGTGCGGCCGCAACCCTCGATCTCTATTCCGGCGGGCGGCTGATCCTGGGCGTCGGAGCCGGTTGGTTCCGTGAGGAAGCCGAGGTTATGGGCGTTCGGTTCGAACAGCGCTGGAAGCACTTGCGCGAGTCGGTGGAGGCCCTGCGCATACTCTGGACGCAGGAAGAAGCGCGCTACGCAGGCGACATAGTCAAGTTTCCCGCGCTGCGCGCCGGTCCCAAGCCGGTGCAGAAGCCATGTCCGCCGATCATGCTCGGTGCGCACGATCCGAAGTATGCGCTGAGAAGGGTTGCGCGCTATGCCGACGGCTGGATGCCGGGCGGACTCTCACCGGACAAAGCAATGGAATCCATTGCGCAGATCAAGCGGATGGCGCGCGAGTACGGTCGCGACGCCGAGCAACTGCAGTTCTCGGTGGCGCTGGCGACGCGCGGGGACGAGCCGACTGCTGACACGCTCAAGGGTTACCAATCGGCTGGCGTGAGCCGCATAATCGTGATGGCGACCGCGGCGGCGTCCGGTGACGGAGTCGCGGCGATCCGTGCGATCGCACCATTGGTCGAGCGCGCAGCGAAGGTTTGAAATTCTGCGCCGCCGCCATTCACCGCTAACAGCCCTCAGGCTCGAGCAACCGGGCAGGTGAGCGACAAGGGCGAGGAGTAACCAATGCAGCAAGTCAAAATGGTCAAGGACCAGGGAATCGCTTTGGTGACGATCGGCACGCCGAAGTCGATTTATCTCACGGCACAGACCGGGGACGAACTCGACGCGGTCACGCGCGAAATCGAATCCGACCAAAGTGTGCGCGCCGCGGTCTTCACCGGCGGTTCGCCCGGGGTTTTCATCCAGCACTACTCGGTCCAGGAACTGGTATCGATCGCCGAGCAACTGCGAGCCAATGGAGCCAGGTTCGACGAACGCAGCGAGCCACAGAGCTTTTCACTCGATAGAGCCTGCAGCCGCGTCGAGACAATGCTCAAGCCGGCCATTGCCGCGATCAATGGCAACTGTATGGGCGGCGGGCTCGAATTCGCGCTCTGCTGTGATATCCGCATCGCCGAAGACGGCCCGTATCAGCTGGGACTGCCGGAAGTGACCGTTGGTATTTTGCCCGGTGGCGGAGGCACGCAACGACTGCCGCGCGTAGTCGGCACCGCACGGGCGCTGGAGTTCATGCTGCTCGGGCGACGAGTCACCCCACGCGAAGCGGCCGCCTTTGGTCTGGTCAATGAGCTGGCGCAGGGCAAGGCGCTGGAGCGCGCGATGGAAGTGGCGGGTCAGCTCGCGAGCCAGTCTCCGCGCGCGATGGCCCACATCAAGCGCCTGGCGCGATCGGCAATGCAGACGCCGATGGCCGAGGGCCTCAAGCTCGAACGTAACCTCTTCATGGATCTGATGACGACCGACTGGGCGATCGACGCGATGAAGGCATACGTTAAGGGCCTCGAAGAGCAAAAGTGAGAAGAGGGGGCCGCCGGACGCCCGAGTGCTTCCGTTCGCATCAGAACGGACCTCTGTGATGCCAACGGCATCATGTGCGGGCGGCGATTAGGCTGTTTAATTCGAAATGTTAGTTCGCCCAGCAGCGCGGGACCATCACATTATTTCCATGGCATGTCGGTTGCATCTGACTATACTTGCAAAAACATAGCTCGCTGGAGGTTTCATATGAGTGAGAGTCCGAATGTGTGTGTGATCGGAGTCGGAATGTCGGCTTTCGGACGGCACCCGGAGGAGTCCTTCGAGGATTTCGGTGAGGTAGCGGTCAAGGCCGCCCTGGCCGATGCGGGACTCGACTTCTCGGCGATCGAAATGGCCTGCTGCGGCCACGCGATGCAGGGGATCACGGCCGGCCAGCGGCTCCTCAATCGCGTCGGCGCCACCGGCATCCCAATCATCAACGTCGAGAATGCGTGCGCGACCGGTTCGACCGCGTTTCACCAGGCGGTGATGGCGGTGCGGGCCGGCATGGTCGATGTGGCGCTGGCGGTGGGATTCGAGAAGATGCAGCGGGGGCCGCTGGCTGCCGACGCGCGACTCGCGGCGCCGTCGCAAGCTAAACGCTCGGCGCCGATGCCCGAGATGTTTGCCGAGGTCTTCCGTGCGCACAGCAAGAAGTACGGCACCACGGTCGAGCAGATGGCGATGGTTTCGGTGAAGAACCATCGCAACGCTTCGCACAACCCCAAAGCGCAGTACGGTATCGAGGTCGGGGTGGAAGATGTCATCGGCTCTCGCATGGTCGCCGATCCGCTGACCCTGATGATGTGCTGTCCGACCAGTTCCGGAGCGGCCGCCGCGATCGTCGCGCGCGCGGACTTCGCGCGCACCTCGCCCCGCAAGCCGGCAACCATCGTCGCTTCCGTGCTGCAATCGGAGCGAGGCGCGAGCGACCCGCTCACGTTCGTGACCGAGATAAACACGCGCGCGGCGTCGATCGCATATCAGCAGTCCGGCCTCAAGCCCGACGACCTCGACGTGATCGAACTGCACGACTGCTTCGCGATCGCCGAAATCGTCCACTATGAAAACCTTGGACTGTGCGAGCGTGGCGAAGGCGGAAAGTTTGTCGAACAGGGGTTGAGCGCCATCAACGGACGGGTGTCGGTAAGCGCCTCGGGCGGGTTGCTCGCCAAGGGCCATCCGCTCGGCGCAACCGGCGTTGCGCAAATCGTGGAAATCGTCGAGCAACTCAGAGGCGAGTCGGGCCCGCGTCAGGTACGCGACGCGAAGATCGGCCTGGCGCATTGTCAGGGTTTCGGCGGCGCCGCCTGCATCCACATTCTGGCGGCATAGGAAAACAATGGCTGAGGAATTCTTCTCATTGGCAAACATCCTGCGGGAGAAGGCCGCCGCCGATCCCGACAAGGTCTTCCTGCGGTTCGAGGATCAGCAAATCACCTACGGCCAGCTCAACCAGCGCGCCAGCCGGGTTGCCAACGGGCTCACCGGACTGGGGATCAAGCCGGGCGACGGTATCGCGATCATGATGCCGAACCGGCCGGAGTTCCTCGATGCGTTCTTCGCCACCCAGAAGCTGGGCGCCTACGCGGTTCCGGTCAATATCGCGCTCAAGGGCGAGGGCCTCGCGTACATTCTGAATCACTCGGAAGCAAAGGCGCTGTTCATCTCGGCCGATCTGGTCGAGTCGCTGCTCCCAATTCGCGAGACCCTTCCCGCGATCAAACATCTGATCGTGGACACGATCGAAGCGCCTGCGGGCTTCGCGATGCCGCCCGGCGCGATCACGCTGGCCGAACTGACGAAAGCACCGGCCGGCGAGCCCCATGTCGCGCTCGAGGCCGACGCAATCGCGGCGCTGCTGTACACCTCGGGAACCACCGGGCTGCCCAAGGGCGTGGTTTTTCGGTACCGCGGGTTCGCGATGTTCGCCGCACCCGGCGCGGGCTACCAGCCGGGCGACATCCTCTATACCTGCCTGCCGCTGTTTCACGCCAACGCTCTGTTCCTGAGCGTGGTGCGCGGGCTGGTCGCCGGCTACACGGTCGCGCTCGGACGCCGCTTCAGCGCGAGCCGCTTCTGGGACGATATCCGCCGCTACCGCGCGACGACTTTCAACGCGCTCGGCGCGATGATCCCGATCCTGCTCAAGCAGCCGCCGCGCCCCGATGACGCCGACAACCCGGTGCGGATCATCTTCAGTGCCGCGACTCCGGCATGGGCATGGGCGGAATTCGAGAAGCGCTTCAAGCTCACGGTGTGGGAAGGCTACGGAGCGGTCGACGGCGGCGGATTCAGTCTGTTCAACGCGGGGACTTCGCCCAAGGGCTCGATGGGCAAACCGCCCCCGGGAATCCAGGCCAAGGTGGTCGACGACAATGGCGCCGAGGTTCCGGTCGGCGAGGCCGGCAACCTGATCTTCAAAATCGACAACCCGAGTGCGCGCCGCGTCGAGTATTTCAAGAATCCCGACGCCACGGACGCCAAGATCCGCGATGGCTGGCTGTACACCGGCGACATGGCCTACTGCGACGCCGACGGCAACTACTTCTTCGCCGATCGCAAGACCGACTCGATGCGCCGGCGCGGCGAGAATATCTCATCGTTCGAAGTCGAGAAGATCGTCAACCAGCATCCGGCGGTGCTCGAATCGGGCGCATTCGGAGTGCCCTCGGAGTTGGGCGAAGACGATGTGATGGTCGCGGTGGTGCTGCGCCCCGGCCAGAGCGTTCCGCCCGAAGAACTGGTGCGGTTCTGCGAGGAACGGATGGCAAAGTTCATGGTGCCTCGCTACCTCGATTTCCGCGAAAGCCTGCCCAAAACCGAAACCCATCGGGTGCAAAAGGCGGTGCTCAAGAAGCAGGGCCTTACCGCGACCACCTGGGATCGCGACAAGAGCAAGACCGCGCCGGTCAAGGCGCACGTTTCCTAGACCTTCGAAGCAAGGGAGTCTGAGCAATGGAACTGAAGCAGGCCATCGGCATCCGCCGCACCATCCGCTTCTATAACCCCTATCGCCCGGTCGAGCGGGAAAAGATCCAGAAGATGCTCGAGGCGGCGCGGATCGCCTCGTTCTGGGGCAATGTGCAGGCGCTGCGGGCGATCGTGATGTTCCGCGGAGAATCGCCACCGGAGAAATGGGACGCGCTGGTCGCACCGCTGGGGACCTCGCAGTTGAAACACGCGCCGGTGGTGATTCTGTGGTACTGGGTCGAGGAAGCGATTTACGATCGCAAGACCGATCACGCCACTCAGGGCGACCGCCTGCATGAGTTGACCGACGCGCGCGTGATGGGTCTGGATCCCGCCGCCGAGCATCAATATCTCGACACCGTGCTCATCCCCTACTTCAGGCAGAACTACGACGGCCTGATGAAGACCGGACTGACCGACATGGATTGCGGCCAAGGCATCGGCCAGGCCACGCTGGTCGCCTATGACGAGGGGCTTGGCACCTGCTGCATCGGCACCGGTTCGCTCGACGGTCCGCGCGAGAAGCGCATGCGCAAGCTGTTCAAGCTGCCTGAATCGGCGCATCTGCTGGTGCTGATGACGGTCGGTTATCCGCTCGAGAGCCGCGAGGCCGGCGGCCAGCGCCCCAAGCTTCCGTTCGGACAACTCTACTTCGTCAACGAGCACGGCGAACCGTTCGAGCGCGACCCCAAGGTGGTGGCGGAACTACAACGCGACGGCATGATTCAGGCCCCGGCGCCGCTGCCGTACCGGCAGAAAGAGCTCGAATTCATGCATCGTGCGCTGGAGATCGTGCCCAATCCCATCACTGCGGCGCCCAATGCGAAGCCCGAAGCGGCCGCGGTAAAGGCTAATCCGGCGCCTTCAGGAGCCGGCAAATGAAGACATACGTGGAGCTTGACATTGACTTCCCGCCGGTATTGGCGGAGCTGAAAAGCGCCGTCCACCGCTTCGCCGAGAACGTCGTGCGCCCTACCGCCACCGCGCTCGATCGGATTGCCGATCCGCAGCAAGTGATCGCGCCTGACTCGATCCTGTGGAAGTTCTATCGGTCGGCTTACCAACTCGGCTACCACGCGGCGATGATTCCCACGGAGTTTGGCGGGCTGGGGCTCCACGGCGTTGGAATGCACGTCTTCCTCGAGGAATTAGGCTGGGGCAGCGCGGGCCTCGCGATCAGTCTCGGGGTTGCCGGCTTTCCGTTCGAGGCGCTCGCGGCCAGTGGCAATCGCGAGCTGATAGATCGATACCTCAAGCCGTTTGTCGCCGATCGCGAGGCCAAATACATCGGATGCTGGCCGGTCACCGAGCCGGCGCACGGCTCCGATTGGGGTTCCTCGATCCTCGACGACGCCGATCCGACCAATCGCGGAGGGCGCGTCATCGCGCGCCGCGAGGGCGACGACTACGTCATCAACGGCCAGAAGGCGGCGTGGGTATCCAACGGCACCATCGCAACCCACGGACTAACCTACCTGATGGCCGCCTCCAACAACGGCCAACCGCGCGCCGGCGCCGCCATTTTCGTTCCCTTCGACCTGCCCGGGGTGTCCAAGGGCAGGCCGCTGGACAAGATTGGACAGCGTGCACTCAATCAGGGCGAAATCTTCTTCGACAACGTTCGCATTCCCGCGCGCTACATGCTTGCCGAGCCGGGTAACTTCGACCTGTTCGGGATGCAGGTGTTGACCAAGGCCAACGGCACCATGAGCGCCGTGTTTACGGGCGTCGCGCGAGCCGCCTTCGAGGCGGCGCTCGACTACTCCAGGCAACGGATCCAGGGCGGCAAGCCGATCTGCGAGCATCAGCTGATTCAGAAGCGTCTGTTCGAAATGTTTACCAAGGTCGAGGCCTGCCGGCGCCTGTCGCGCGCGGCGATGGAATACAACGACGCCGCGGCCATCCCGGCACTCGAGTACGCGATGGCGGCCAAGACTTTCTGCACTCAGGCAGCCTTCGAAGTCGCCAGCGATGCGCTGCAGGTGTTTGGCGGCAACGGGCTGAGCAGGGAGTACGGGATCGAGAAAATCTTCCGCGATGCCCGTGCGTCGCTGATCGAAGACGGCACCAACGACATGTTGAGCATTGCCGGCGCGCAACTGATCCTCGCGCAAGCGTGATTGCGAAGTTGGATGCGGCTCGGCGAGCAACTACGCTGAGCCGCGTTCCGTGAGCGGCGGGCGCAAGCGGCGCTGGCGGCTGCCCAACGAGCGTCCGGGAAGCTTCAGTCTTCCGCGTGGTCGCCCTTCATCCGATGGTACGCGCTGTTGAAAACGCCGTAGGCGCCGCAGCGCGCGCAGTCCACATCGTTGCCGTAGCAGCAGAAGGTTCGCTCGAAATTCCCGTTATCGCCCATGTAAAGCGGCAGCATCGCGCGCAGCGCGCAATGCTCACCGCGCTCGCCGGTGTAATTGAGCGCGCGCTCGGACTTCATCATTTCCAGCGTTTCGACGTTGCTCTTGATTAGCGTCGGGTGCTTGCGCTTGAGCGCGATGACCCGGTCGATAACCGCGTCGCGCTCGCGCAGGTCATCCCAGGCAAGTGGGCCGTGCTCTCCCTTGGAGGGGACATGAAACGTGAATGCGACGCCATCGACTGGCCAGTCCTTCACTTCCTCGATGAATTCTTCGAGTCCCGGCGCGTTCTCCCTCGTGATCGCCATCTGGATGATGACGGTCGTGCCGTCGCGCGGATCGCGCGCGAAGATCGCCTGCTTGACCTTGCGGAACACGCCCTCGCCGCGGATCGGATCGTTCATCCGCTCCGGTCCGTCGAGCGACACAGTGACCAGACGGCCGGGGATGGACGGAATCCCGTAGGTCCCGTTGGTCACGATCGAGGAGCGCTCGAACAGGTTCATAGCCTCGAATACCAGGCGCTTGCGAATCATGGGCTCGCCGCCCATGAACAGCATCGACTTGATGCCGTGCTTGTCGCGCAGCATGCGCAACTGATGGAGCATGGTCGCGTCGTCCATCTTGTCGCGCGCGAGGTTGGGATTGCCGGCGCGGTAAACGAAGCAGTGGCGGCATTCGAGGTTGCAGACGTTGGTCACATTGACCAGCGCCGCACCAAACTTGCGCCTGCCGAAGTCCGTCGGCTCGCGCAGCGCCCCCTGATCGTTGGCCGCCATAAGTTCGAGCTTACCACGGCCCTCGCGCAGTGTGCGAATTCTCCGCCCGCCTCGCAGCCGGCGCCGGCGGATCACAGTCTCGGGCTTTACGAGGTAATTAATCGGCTTTGAGGAGCGCGCCGACGAGGCGTTCAAGCACGTGGCGTGCGCGGGGCAAGGAAAGCTTCTGATCCTTGCGCATTCGCCGCCAGCTCTCAAAACTCAAGACGAGATCAAGGCCCTCGAAGAACAAGGCATTGTCGCGCTTGCCCCTTGGGACCAGGCGGCTAAGCTCGGCACGCTGCTCCCGTGTCATCTCGGCCCCTTGGCTGGCGAGAAACGGTGAATGATGGCGGTGAGCGTCCGCCGCGATCTTGAACGGCATGATGCGCTCGAAGATGCGGATGCGGCGCTCGATCAATTCGCCCAGCTGTGCCTTCCATTCGCCGGCAGCGAAGGGACGCTCGACCATCGGACGGATTTCGGCGGTCATCACCGCATCGATCTGCTGGTACAGGCTTTCCATATTGTCAAAGTGGCGGAACACCGTGCGCAGCCCCACGCCGGCGCGTGCGGCGACGGCTTCCGCACTGGGCGTGACTTCGCCAGCCCCGACGAGTTCCAGCATCGCGCGTACGATACGCTCGCGGCTTGCTTCGCTGCGCTGCCGCCGGCCATCGGTCTGTTCGCGGGTGGGTGTGTCTATATTCATTGTCCCGCTTCAATCAGTAACCGACCCTGTGTTGCGGACTTTGCCAGCGTCGGCCGGCCACGGCTCCCGTTCCCACGGCGGTCCAAAAGGGCGGTTGAGAGCGGGGCGCGGCGGAGCGCTGTAGTTCGGCAGCGTGCCGGCATGATCGGCGTAGTCCGCGAAGAAGGAAAGAATTCCCGCGCGCGCCAGGACCGCGTCGAGCGCATCGCTGCGATACTCCACGTAGCGGGCGAGCAGAGTTGCGCGGGCTTGGGCGAGAAACGGCGTGATCGCGATTTCGATCCGCTGGCCGCCTGCGAATGCGAGCTGCGCTTTGCCGTCCGCCGCCGCACGGCTGACCCACGGCAGGTAGAAGCGGCCCAGTTCGGCGAGAATTGCGATCATCGTCTCCGGCACCTCTCCGGGCGCCATCCAATCGGCGAACTGTGCATCCTCAGGCTCCATGAGGCGATGAGTGTGCGTCACGATTGCCGGCGCGTCCGCATCGACCCAGCGCCGGCACAACGGATCGTTGATGAAATGCGCCGCGTTGCCGCCGAAGAATGCTAAATCCGCCAGCGACGGCCGGCCGCCCAGAAGAAACGGATGCGCGGCGAGATGAGCACCCATCACACGAAACCACGGCCGCAGAATTTCCCCGATCCATAAATCGATGTTCGCGGCCGTCACGCCAAAGGGCTCGCAGGTCGCGGTGACGTGCGCCTTCACGACTGCGTATGCCTGGTCGCACCGAACGTGCAGCTCATGGGTCGCGTCGCGCGCAAGCTCCCATCCGCCAACACGATGGTTCTCCTCATAAAACCATCGCGATCCGACCGCAGGGCGATAGAACCATTCGTCGAGCGCATCTTCGAGGACATAGCCGATGAAGCTCAGCAGCGGATCGTCGGGAAACACGCGTGGTTCGGGAAAGCGCGACTCCAGATGATGGATCATCGCGGTCGTGTCCCACATGAAATTACCGTCGGGTGTCGTCACGACGGGCATCGCGCCCGGCCATCCCGCCTCGCGCGCTGCGCGGTTTGCGCCTGCGAATCGCCGCAGCAGGTATGGGATGACTTTGTAGTCGAGGTAACCGGTGAGCTTGCGCGTGAAGTAGGACTGCCCCATCCCATAGACCCGATAGGCTGACGCGCGCGGCTTGCGGTCAGACGCCGTCGCCAACGTCAGCCGCGCAGTCCGGCAAGACAGCCCGCACGATCCAGGACTGCGTCAATCGCTCGCTTGTCGGGCAGAGCGGCGTATTTCGCGCGCAGCGCGCCGAGAGATTTGGCGTGATACTTCTGCGGCTTCTGGGTCCACGTGCGGCCGGCCAGCTCGACGCTGAATTCTTCGCGCCCATCGGCAATTGCGCCCGCGTTGGCTGTCGTCCACGGCATGAACAATCGGCCGGCCTGGCGCTCCAGCAGCGGCATCAGCGTCGGCTCGAGACTCGGCCAATCCTCGAAATTACCTTCCGCTCGCGGCCACAGCATTCGATGGATCCACGCCAGGACATTCGTGGCGCGCGCTTCGATGATCGCGCCGGGCGTAGGATCGGTCCATGCGTTGTAGATCTGACCCCACATTGCGAAGTCGCCGAAGGCGGGCCGCGCGCCGAAGAGATAGGCCCGGTTGGCCAGATGCGTCTGGAGCATCGCGAGCGTCTCGCAGAAGGAATCTTCGATCTGGGGCGCGGTCTGCGGGTTCGAGCCGACAAACCAGACTCGCCCGGCCATCCGCTCACGCACCTGCGCGATCGCGGCGGAAAGCTGTTCGTCGTCCGCCGCCGGCATCAGCATACGCGCGATTCGTCCTGCGGAGCTGAGCTGATCGACATCGCGCGCCCATCGGTAGTGGAACATCCACTTGTTTCCCCACTCGTCGCCGAACTCCTCGAGCAGGACCGAGACGAAGGCGGCGACCGGATCCGACGGATGAATCGCCGGTTGGGGGTGCACGGATTCCATGCGCTCGATTATCGGCGTCGAGTCCTGAAGGCCTTCGTTCTGCGGCGTAACCACCAGCGGTACGATCGGGAGCCGGGCGTATTTCTGGTATTCGGCCTGGCTATCGGCGTTGCGAATGATCCACTGGTGCGCAATTCCCTTGTACCGGAAATAGGAACGAACCTTCACCGAGTAGGGAGACAGCTCGGCGCCAAAGATGCGATATCTATCCGCCATTCGGGTTATTCCTCTGCCGGCGTCTCCGTTACCAAAAGCCCGCACAGGCTAATATATTGGCATATCATATGTCAATATATGAAGCAGTTTGGAAGAGTTGCCAAAACCGGCCAGCGGCGACATTATGCACTTCAACAAACGCATCCGACGCGATCACGGTGAGTGCGCGCGGAAAGCAAGGAGTTCTTTATGAGAGAAGCCGTTATCGTAGCCACCGCCCGCACGCCGATCGGCAAAGCGTATCGCGGCGCGTTCAATGATATCGAGTCGCCGTCGATGGCCGCCCCGATTATTCGCGAGGCCATCAAACGCGCCCGCATCGAGCCGGGCGAAATCGACGACCTGATCATGGGCGCCGCGCTCCAGCAGGGGAGCCAGGGATTCAACGTCGCACGCCAGTGCGCAATGGCCGCGGGGCTGCCGAAAAGCATCGCAGGCCAGAGCGTGGACCGGCAGTGCTCGTCGGGCCTGATGAGCATCTCGATGGCGGCGAAGCAGATCATGGTCGATGGCATGCAGACCGTGGTCGCGGGCGGAGTCGAGTCGATCAGCCTGGTGCAAAATTCGCACATGAACGCATACCGCCAGGCCGATCCACTGGTGCTCAAGAACGCGCCGGCGGTGTATATGGCGATGATCGATACCGCCGAGGTCGTCTCGAAGCGCTACAAAATCTCCCGCGAAGCTCAGGACCAGTATTCGTTCCAGAGTCAGCAGCGAACCTTCGCCGCGCAGGAAGCCGGACGCTTCAACGACGAGATCATCAGCACCACGGTTACCAAGCGCTTCGATGACAAGAAGACCGGCGAGACCACCCACCAGCAGGTCACGCTCGAGCGCGACGAATGCAACCGCCCCGGCACCACTCTGGAAGGGCTGCTCTCGCTGCCGCCGGTAAGGGGTCCGGGAAATTTCATCACCGCGGGCAACGCAAGCCAGCTCTCCGACGGCGCCTCGGTCTGCGTATTGATGGAACGCGCGCAGGCCGAGAAGCGCGGGCTGCATCCGCTCGGCATCTATCGCGGGATGGCGGCGGCGGGATGCGAACCCGACGAGATGGGTATCGGGCCGGTATTCGCGGTGCCCAAGCTGCTGGAGCGCAACGGCCTCAAGATGGACGACATCGGGCTCTGGGAACTCAACGAAGCGTTTGCGTGCCAGGTCATATATTGCCGCGACCGGCTGGGCATCCCGGACGAGCGGCTAAACGTTGACGGTGGCGCGGTCTCGATCGGTCATCCGTACGGAATGAGCGGCTCGCGGATGACCGGCCATGCGCTCATCGAGGGCAAGCGGCGCGGAGTGAAATACGTTGTGATCACGATGTGCGTCGGCGGCGGAATGGGCGCGGCCGGCTTGTTCGAAGTGGCATAAGGATCGACGGGGGGGGGAATCGACCCCCCCCGATTTCCGATTTGTCGCGCCTTCGCGGCGCTGGCTCCGTCAGCGCCGGCGCGAGGTATTATAATCCGCAACTGGCGCGGTTCATCTCCGAGGACCCCGAACGCGGCAAGGCCAACCTGTTCGACTATGCAAGCGATAACGCCATCACCGGCAGCGACCTCAGCGGGATGGACGACTGCCCCGGCGGCGACTGCGGCGGGACACCTGGCGCTGGCGGCTATTCCCAGAACCAGGGTTCTCTCTCCTATGGTCTCGGCAGCATCCTGCAGCTCATCTTCAACTTCTTCTTCCCCCAATCGACCTCGGCCGTCGCGGTTTCCCAGGTCAATTACGCGAAACTGGCACAGCTCGGGCGCGGGTTCGGCGGCAGCTTTCAAACCATCGGGCTGCAAGACGGCACAAACGTCTACTCTCATGGCGGAGGCGTCGACCGACTTGCAAATATTCTGTTTCGTGAAACCAGCGTGCTAACCGGCGACAATATTGACACGGCACGTATTGCCATGGGTCACGCCCTCATCAATGGCAGCAGAACCCCTCATCCTCCGACGCATGCCTCCGGCGCGCCGCTGACCGGGTTGAATCCGAGAGGGCAGCGCCTATGGAATGAGTGTTTCTCATGCGCGCAAGCCGCGAATAGCCAGGATGCGGCCGGGATTGATCCAACCCACGGCGCGATACACTTCAATAATAGAACTACGGCAGAAAATTATCCCAACAAAAAGTTGAGACCACCCGAAAGACCCACGATGATTTTCGGACCGTTCGATAACGCTGTCAACAGGTACCGTTATATAGATATTTACCCATGAAGCTAGGTTGTATAATCATATCGGCTGTCTTCGTTACTCTATCACTTTCAGGGACTGCGCGGAGAGCCTCTGCTCAAATATTTCCTGACCACCGCATGACCGTAGGCTATGGAGAGTACTTGGGCGGGGTGGCCTCCAAGAACGGAATGGCGTTTGTGAGTGCCTGCGCGTCTCCGCCCGGTGGTCCCGACAGCGGAGATACGGAGATTCTGGTGATTCCGCTTGGCAGTAAGTCCGGTGACCTCACGACGCTCACAGGTCATGAAGTCTACAACGGCGCCGGCATACGATTTGAATCAGGCAAGCCGACCTTGGTCGACCCCCTCGGCGGCATATGGTCCCAACACCGGCTGCAATTCATGGCCGACGACCTGGTCAAGGCCGGCTTCCAACTGATGTCCGGAGACGCGCTGCGCAATCTCATCGCACTCAATCCAAGCCGGCGCTGCCCGCAGCCGCCCGACTGGATTCCGCCTGAATTTCTGGCGCACCCGCCCCACAAATAGCGGGTCGAGGGAGGCGTCAGCCGTGCCCGTACTTTTAAGGTCGCGGCCACGCGACGGGATGGCCGGCGAAGGTCAGAACGCGCGCGAGATGCTCGGGGTTGAGGCCGTCGCAGACCTCGGCAACCCACAGGCAGAAATCGATCAGATCGCGGTCGATCTGATCTTCGGGCGGACGCGGCTCGTAGCGGCTCCAGAAGCCGTAAACCATCGCCATTGACGGGCGGCCTCGCCCCAGGTCCGCGAGTTCGAGCGCGTACAGATGGCCGCTGTTCGATCGCCAGTAAACTCTGCCCGCGCGCTTGCCCACCGCACGCTCGAGCGATTCGGCCACTTCAGGCCGCGTGTCCAGTTCCTGCTCCCAGAGCAGCGGGTCGGCGCGCAAGCCGGCCAGTTCGTCCGCAGTCGGCGTCATAAAGTTCATACGCGACTGCCCGCCGCGGAATCGAGAAACGGGATGATTGCGGCGACCAGGTCGGGTCCGCGGTCGTCCTGGAGAAAATGCGCGGCCCGCTCGAACAGGATCGGCCCCTCCGCATGCGGCATCAGCTCCTTCAACCGACTGGCGTACTCGATCGGGAAGACGGCGTCCTCCGGCGCCCACAGCAGCAGGGTCGGCGTCCGGGCCAGCTCGGGCAGGCGGCGCTGAATCATCGTCATGTCGGCCCATCCGCGGTCGCCCTGGCGAAGCGGGATCGTCCTGGGCCAGGTAAGCACGACGTGATCGGAATCGGGTTCGTCGAAGACGTGGTGATAGCCCCGCTTCTGCGCGTTCGTCATCCCGCGCCTGCTTATCGCCGACGGTCCCGCATGGGAAAGCACCTTGAAACGCTTCATCAGGAGCTGGCCGATTAGCGGCGCATGCCAGGTCGTCCACGGCAGCGGCGACTGATGGAACTTGCCGGCGTAATCGGTAAAGAGCCAGGTGTTCATGAGCACCAGCGCGGCGAGTCGATCGAGTCTTTGCAGAGCCGCTCCCACGCCCTGCGGGCCGCCCCAGTCCTGTCCGACGATCACGCAGCCGCGCAGATCGAGCTGGTCGATTAGCGAGACCAGGTCGGCGATATGATGCGCCAGCGTAAGCGCGGCATCGACGCGCGGATGGTCGGAGTAGCCCGACCCGATCCAATCGGGAACAACGGCGCGGTAGCCCGCCTTAACCAGCGGGTCGATGAAGTCGCGGTAGAGAAATCCCCAGGTGGGATTTCCGTGCAGCAGCAGCACCGGCCGCGCGCCACGGCTCCCCTCGTCGACGTAGGCCATGTTGCGGCCGTTGACACGCAGCGTTTTCTGCTCCCATGGGAAGAGCGCTCGAAGCCATGCGGGCTTTTGGTTCATGGCGGATGGCGCCGGAATTTCCATCTCGGCTCTCTGATTTTAATTAACCCACGGCGTTCGGTCTCTGGGCCGAGGCTCCCGCACGCTCGAAATACTCAGCCGCGGCGCGAAACGCACCCGCCGCGCGCTCGAAAGTGTCGAAGGTCGCCAGTCCCCGCTCGCGTGCAAGCGCGCCTGCGCCGGCCGCGACTGCGGCCCGCAGGTCGGGCACCACATGTTGCGATTCGACCGCGATCGCAAACGGCTTGTGCGCGCGCTGGGCGAAGCGCGCGAGCCGATCCAGCAAAGGGATGGTGTCGTTGACGTCGATTGGGCGTCTCGGGCCGCCAAACCCCAGTCCCGGCCTGACCTCCATCACGATCGCGTCGATAACCGGATCGCGGTCAAGAATGTCCAGTACGCGATCGACATTATCCTGGCCGCCGGCCGTGCGGGGTCCGAGCGTCCACGAGGCGTCAAGCGGATTGCGGTAGCTGCCGCCGATCACCTGGAAGAAGCTCTTGAACTCGGCGTACGAAGCTTCCGACAAGGCCGGAACTTCCAGTCCATGACTGGCAAACGTGTCGCTGATCACCACCGACTGTCCGCCGGTCATCGCGACCAGCGCCATCCCGCGTCCCCTCACCGGCCGCGCGCGGGTCAACAGCTCCATCGCGTCCAGCATCGGCTCGAGCCCCGCCACTTCGACCGCGCCGCTCTGACGCATCGCCGCCCGCCATCCGGCCGCCGGAGTCGCGAGCGATCCGGTGTGCGAAAATGTCGCGCGGGCGCCCGAGTCCGTCACGCCGCCCTTCCAGACCAGCACCGGGACGCGCGCTGTGGCGCGCTTGAGGCTCTCGAAAAAGCGCCGTCCGTCGCGTACTCCCTCCAGGTAGATGCCGACCGCACGGGTCGCGGGGTCGGAGGCCATCACGTCGAGGTAGTCCGCGGCCTGCAGCACCAGCGCGTTACCGATCGACGCCGACATGCTGACCTTGATCGCGCGTCCCGGAGCTTGCATGCAGAAACTGATTGCGTGCGTTCCGCTCTGCGAGATGAAGCACACGTCGCCCGGTTCGCCCGCGCGCAGGCTCGGGGAATTGAGCAGTCCCAGCCCCGGGTTGCAAAGGCCCATGCAGTTGGGGCCGACCAGCGCGATATCCGAGCGCGAAGCGATCTTTTTCAGTTCCGCTTCGAGTTCCACTCCGATCGGATCGCCGGTTTCGGAAAAACCGGCGGTAAAGAATCCGATGCCTGCGACCGCGGCCGCGGCGCATTCGGCCAGCGTCTGCGGCGCGACCTTTCGCGGAACGGACGCGATCGCGTAGTCGATCGGTTCCCCGATCTCGGACACGCTGCGGAAGTTCCTGATGCCGAGCGCCTCGATCGCGGCGCCTTCCTTTGCGTCGGGCTGCACCGAAAAGCGCTTGCCTTTGAAGTTATCGAGCGCACGCAGCCACATGAAATCGCGCGAGGCGCGATCGCCGATCACAATCGCAGAGCGCGGCTTGAGCGCGCGCCGGAGTTTTTCCTGGCGGCGAGCTTGAAGCGCCGCCGCTTCTGCCCCCGGCAATTGCCCGCGCGCGGCGTCTTTGACCTCGTGCTCGAGCGCAATGCGGGCGTCGAGCACGCTCAGCCCCGACGCGTAGGCGGCGATCGGGTTCAGGTCCATTTCCCGGATTTCCGCGCGGCGCGCGGCGAACTCGGATATCCGGACCAGCAATTCCACGATCGCCTCGCGGTCAACCGCCGCGCTGCCGCGCACGCCGTCAAGCAGCGCAGCGCCGCGCAGCTCCGCCAGCATCGCGCGCGCCTCGCGCTTATCGACCGGCGCGATCCGGACCGCGGTGTCCTTGAGCACTTCAACCAACACTCCGCCCAGACCAACCATCACCATCGGACCAAACTGGGGATCGCGCGCGATGCCTGCGAGCAGCTCCAGTCCCGCCGCCGCCATGGCCTGCACCGCGACGCCTTCGAATCGCGCGTCGGGAGCCTTTTGCGCGAGATTTGCGCGAATGCGCGCGAAGGCCTCGCGCACTTCGACTTTCGAAGCGAGGCCCAGCGCGACGCCGCCGATGTCGCTCTTGTGCGTGACATCGGGCGAAAGCACCTTGAGCACGACCGGGAAGCCGCGCCGCTCGGCCGCCGCCGCGGCTTCGTCGGCGCTGCGGGCCGGCTCGGGCATCTGGGTTGCGATGCCGATCGCTTCGAGGATCCGTTTGGATTCGATTTCCGAAAGCGCACTGCGGCGTTCGGCCGCGGCGCGCGCGATGGTTTCGTCGATAATGTTTTCGTTCACAACTTCCGACTTATAAGCGAGAGTTTGGGTTGATAAGAATCCGTGTAGCCTACCGATCTCTTGTATTAGTTGATTAGGTTAGTTCAGGTCGCATTTGCAAGCGCGATCGCGCCGAACTGGACGACGACTCTTGCGCGATGGCCGGTGCGGCGAAGGTTGTGCGGCAGAGCATGGAAGGGGGCGAACCCGTCACCCACGCGGCGTGAATGACGGAACACGCTCCTCTGTCTGCAGTGATTGAAGGCCGGGCGCCAACTCACTGAGCTTCGCCGAGCGTCGTCAGCGTGGCGGCCGCCGGCTCAAGCCAGAATCGGATCTGCTCGTAGACCGCAGGATGGTTGAGCATCCGCAGGTGGGTCGTCATCCCCAGGTGGCTCTTGTTCACGGCTGGAAACGAGACGCGCCTGGCCGGCTGCACGCCGCGACCCAGGGCGCTTGGAAATCTCACCAGCATGTCTCCGACAATGAAGCCGAGCGGATCGCTCGGACTTTCCGTCACGGTTGCGGCAACGAAGTAGTGCGCCGCGGAGTCGAGAAACGGGATGTCATGGCGATTGTCCTCGAGCAGCGCGTCGGCATCTCGTCCCCGCCAATCCTCCTCGACCAGATAGCCAAAGCGCAGGTCTTTGATCCCGTCGCTGCGGCCGTTGACGATGTTTGCGATCGGCTGCGTCAGGTCGGACACGTTCAAGGCCCATCCCATAACGTTCCCGAGCTTCTCGAGCGGCGCTCCAAGATGCGGGGTGCCGAGGCAGAAGATATGGCGAACGGAACCGATCCAGCCGTTTCGACGTTGCTTGCCCTGATGGCACGCGCTTCGCGCGACCAACCCGCCCATACTGTGGCCGACGAGAACGATCTCCTGCACAGCGACGGGCCACGCGTTGACCAGCTCTTCCATTTTCCCGGCCAGCAGCGCGCCGTTTTCCGAAACGTGGAGACCGGAATTGTAGCGGAGATAGAGCGGCGTGTAGCCGAGGTCTTGTTCCAGAAGCGATCCGTACGTCGTCTCGCGGTCGCCGTAGGTTTCTTCCGAGTAAAACCGCCACGACTGCTCGTTGCACGCGAGACCATGAACGAACACGGCGAGCTTTCGGCCGGCGCCCGGGTATGTACGGCGGAGAGTCTCGGCCTCCAGGGCGACGGCTCGACCCTCATGGCGAAACTCCATGCGGGTCCGCAAACCGTTTCGATTGCGTTCCAGATGGTCGCCCATGAACCCGTTCAGCGCGCTGACGGCGAGATCCAGGGCGGCGGGCAGCGGTTCTTCTTCGGCCGGCTGTGTCTGTTCGAGCGGCGTTAGCGCCAACTCGGCCGCAATCCCGGCCAACTCCATCATGCTGCGAATACTCCAGTAAACACCGCCCGCAATTGCGTCGTGAAGCATCCGAACCGCAGCCGCCGGGAGACGGGTCGCCGGGTCGAGTTCAAGCGCCTCGAAAGGACGCCGGGCGATCGCGGTATGAAGCTCCTCGACGGTGGTTGTGCCGCCGTTGAGCGCGCTGACGAAGAGGTCCTTGAGCCCGCGGACTGCGTCGATATTTCGCATACGTCCTCCGGGCAACCATAGAGCCGGCGGCGTCTCGCACGCAAGGCGCCGGGCGATGAAAAAATCGTTTTAACTTCGTTTATGGTTTTTTCGTTCCCTCTTTCCGAGCGATACTTTCTAGAATCAAATTAGAAGATGAATTTGTGCCTGCATCTCATAGGTGAAAGGCTCGACTATGGCTGACCGAATTTTCCGAGGCTTCTGAAGCCTTGGGCAACACACTCGCGCTGGTGACTGATGCTGTTCGTGATTGCTATCGCTGTGCATGTGCTTGCCGTCGTTCATTGGATCGGCGGTGTCGCTCTGGTAACCACCGTGATCCTGCCGACTGCCCGTCGCATGGACACGGTGGAGGACCGGCTGCGCATTTTCGACCTCGTCGAGTCTCGTTTCGCACCGCAAGCCAGAATCTCGGTCCTGGTCGTCGGCATTACCGGTCTCTACATGCTCAACCATCTTGACCTCTGGAGGTCGATGCTTGCGGCGAGGGGTTGGTGGCTAGATAGCATGGTGATTCTGTGGACGATCTTCGCCCTCATGCTGTTTGTCGTCGAGCCGCTCTTTTTGCATTCCTGGTTCATTCGCTCGGTCCACACAGACCCGGAGGCCGCTTTCCGGAGGATGGAGCTGCTTCATTGGGTATTGCTGATCCTCAGTTTGCTTACGATTGGCGCCGCGGTAGCGGGCACCAATGGTCTGTCTATCAGCTAAGTTGCCGGACCGACGGCGCTGCTACCCCCACGACTTCAGCGGGCTCAGCTATCGGGTCCGTCAGGCATTGCGCCGCGTGCGCCGTCGCCATCCGCGCGCGCAAGGCGCGGAGCAGCCCGCTGCGGCAATTTTCCATCCTGCGAAGCTTCGCTAATTTTAGAAAAAGCACGTCGGTAGCTTTATTCGCGTGGTCAAATCTTAGGGCATAGTTTGCACGTGAAGGCATTTCCATGCTTAAATAAAACTTATCTGAGGTGATTTTATGCGTAAATCCAACTTATCCGCGGTTCTGAACGCTACCAGGTCGATCATTCTTGTCGCATGCTTCGTCACAATTGCGGCCGTGCCGGCATTTGCCATGGGCGGAGGCGGAGGCGGAGGCGGCGGCGGAGGCGGCGGCGGCAACAAACATAGCCAGCACATGAAGGGAATCAGCGGATCGGGTATCGGAACTGGCTCTACTAACTGCACCGGAAGCAATTGCACAGAGAGCGCGACTGGAACTTTACTCGGTACGGGCATGGGCAATGGCTCCTTCAGCGCGACGCTGAATTTCTCCAACGCCAACCCGATCGAGAACGGCAACGGCGGCTCGTGCTATGGCGCCAGTGGCACGATTACTCTGACTGCGGCGAACAACGACAGCGTAAGTTTGGGCGATGTGGGCCTGTTTTGTCAGGTGGGATCGGCGTCAACCCCAACCACCTTCAACGGGTCATACATCGTGAATAGCGGGACCGGCGCATTCTCCACCGCGAACGGAGCAGGAACCACCGTTCTCGCAACGGACGGCTCGGGGAATGTTTACCTGAACCTGGTAGGCGCCATGATGGGCGCTGGTGGTCGAATGGGTGGCGGTGGAATGTAATCGCGTCCACGAGGTCGACAAGTAAGAGGCGCTTATGATCGTGAGGCGTCCCGGGCACGCAGGTAAAACGATTCTCGGCGTCTGCGTGATTCCGGCGAATGCTATTTGAGTTCTGGTTTATCTCAAAAGCTGTTCGCCAATTGGAGTTAGCGGTGAGCCGAACGTCGTCGCGAGCGAATGTTTCGCTTGAGTTATTCCACGTTGCTCTGTAAAGAGTAGCCGTTCGTTGCCATACATCGGTGCGGGGGGGGCGCCAATGACGGAGCGCGAGCAACGCTACATACAGGATCCGCTCTTTTGGCGCGCCGGGGCGATCGCCGCCACAATCTTCATGTCGATGGTGCTTGCCGCGCTCACCATCGACACGCTGCGGCAAATCACTCCCGGCAGCCCGCGCGTCCCGTCGTACGACGTAATCAACAACTCGATCGCATACCAATACGATCCGGCGCGCGCCGAGTATGCGCCGAAAATCGGGGGCGAGGAGCTTATCTTCGATGCTTTTCCCGCACTTGGCAACATGTCGCACGACCTGTTCTGGTGGTGGTGGCTGGTTCATCTGTGGGTCGAAGCGACCTGGGAAGTACTGATCGGATGCATCATGGCGTGTGGACCCTGATTCACCTGGTGGGCGCGTCGCGGCGCGTGGTCGAGAGCTGGCTCTATGTGGAAGTTGCGCTGGTGCTCGGCACGGGCATCCTCGGGCTCGGCCATCACTACTTCTGGATCGGCACGCCGCGCTACTGGTTCGCGATCGGCGGATTTTTTTCGGCGTTGGAACCGCTGCCGCTGCTCGGGATGGTGGTGCATGCGGTGTACGGCGCGGGCAGTCATCATTTGCGCGCCGCCAATGGTCACCCATATCGCCAACGGAATGTATGGGATGATGATCGTGGATCCCAAAGCCGGATGGTCCAAGGCCCAGGAAGTGACGCTCGAGCAGGGCGAATTCTATGGCGATCCGGACAAGAACGGGATGGTCTCTGGCGACAGCAAGCGGATGATGGATGAGCGCCCTGATTTCGTGGTGTTCAACGGCGTCATCGAAAAATACGGAATGTCCCAGTTTAAGGTAGTTGACACTGTCGGTTGATTTTGGTACAACTGTCCCATCACACGGTGGGATGGTTGTATGAACATCGCTCAAATCTATCGGCTTTATCCTAAAGAATCGGATTGCATCGCACATATCGAGGCCGTGCGTTGGCGCGGCAAACCTGTCTGTCCGTACTGCGGATCGGATCGCTCTACAGCGATGCCGAAGGAACAGCGGCATCATTGCAACAATTGCAAGACTAGCTTTTCCGCGATGGTCAAGACGATTTTCCATCACACCCATCTGCCGTTGCAGAAGTGGTTTCTGGCGCTGTCGCTCATCCTGAACGCAAAGAAGGGCATCGCGGCGCGCCAGCTTGGCCGCGATCTGGAAGTTAACAAGGATACCGCGTGGTTCATGGCGATGCGGATTCGACGCGCTATGGAAGAGCATCCGGATCAGCGCGCGCTACTGCAAGGCGTTGTTGAAGTCGATGAAACTTACATCGGCGGAAAACCTCGCAAGCGGGCTCGGCGCGCCGATGAAGCGCCACACAATAAACGCGGACGCGGCACCAAGAAGCTCGCGGTTGTTGGCGCGGTCCAGCGCGGCGGTAAGGTTATCACTCGACTTGTTCCGAACGTCAAAGCCAAGACGCTGACTCAGTTTATTCGCGAGCACGTTGAAGCCGAAGGCACAACGGTGATGACGGACGAAATGCAGTCTTACTGGCGTCTATCCGCTTTCATTAGGCATCAGACCGTCAACCACCAAGTTGAGTACGTTTCGGGGAACATCCATACGAACACGCTCGAATCTTATTGGGCATTGCTCAGGAGGGGCCTGATGGGCCAGTACCACCGGCTCAGTAAGCGTTATCTACCGCGATACCTTGATGAGTTCAGCTACCGATACAACATTCGCAAAGTTGCAAACGTCTTTGAAATTACTCTGGCAAGGGGGTTGGGAGCATGAGCGAGCAAAGAGAAAAGATTCTGCGTGCGGTTCGACAGGCGCCGGTCAAAATCGGTGATGTTGAATTAGGTTCTGCGGTCCTTGAAGACGAAACGCGCGTCCTGACGCAAAAGACGCTCTTGCAGGCCATCGGGCGTTCGCGACCAGCTGGCGGGGTAGCGCAAAAAGCAGCGATCGCAGATTTGCCGGTTTTCTTGGCCTCACCCAACCTAATCCCCTTTATTTCCGAAGACTTAAGGCGATCGTCGAAACCCGTACTTTTTCGCCCATTAGGAACGGGCGGTCGCCGCACCGAGAAAGGCGGAAAGGGCGGTAGCGGATATGCACTGGGATTTGATGCTCGCATTCTTCCAGAAGTTTGCAGGGTCTTCGTTGAAGCGCGGGACAAGGGCGCACTGCCTAAATCTCAGGTGCGGATCGCTGAACAGTGCGATCGTCTTCTTCGCGGTCTGGCGGGTGTCGGTATTATCGCGCTGATAGATGAAGCAACCGGTTACCAAGAGGAACGCGAACGAGATGCACTTCAGCGCATTTTAGAGGCTTACATTCAGCCCGAGTTTTTGCCGTGGACGCAACGTTTTCCGATCGAATATTTCAAGGAATTGTTCCGACTAAGAAATTGGACGTGGGCATCCGATCCATCAACCAAAGGGCCTCGCGGCCCACGGTACGTGGGTAAATTGAATAATCAGCTTATCTATGCGCACTTGCCACCAGGTGTATTGCCCGAGCTACAACGCCTGAATCCGCCAAACGAGAAGGGCCAGCGTCGCCGCAAGCATCATCAGTATCTCACTGAGAACATAGGAAATCCGCATCTTGAAAAACAGGTGCTAGCGGTCTTAACTCTGATGAAAGCATCGCCAAACTGGACGGTATTTGAGCGTCTTTTTAGACGTGTTTTCCCAGCACCACAAGGCGAACTTGCACTCATCGAATCGAACGAAAGGGGAGAAGAATGATCGACCTGACCGGAAAGAACGTTGCCTACTATGGTTATACTGGGATTATCGACTCAAACGGGGTCACGCGCCTTTGCCAAGCATTCAACATCGCCTCTAACAAAAAGGCGGACTACATCTATCTATGCTTGAATTCTCTTGGCGGTTCCGTGGCCGATGGAATTTATTTCTACAACCATATCCGCGCGTTACCTACGAAAGTGATCATGCACGCGACGGGATTAGTCGCTTCAATCGCGACCGTCGTTTTTGTAGGTGCTGAGATTCGATATGCCTCAGCAAATTCAATGTTTATGGTGCATTCAACCACCGTCGGACCATACCAATCTGTTAACGCAGAGCAGTTAAAGACGAACTTGGTTTATGCGTCTGGCGAAGACGAACGAACCGAACGAATACTCAAGGAGCGAGCGAATTTGAGCGAGGAAATTTTACTTGCTAAGCGGACTAGAGAAGTCTATCTGCCGCCCCAAGAAGCTCTCAAATTCGGTCTGATTCATGAGATTGGGGACTTCATTCTTGGGGTCGGCAACCAAGTTGTTCAAATCTAAAACGAGCGTTGTGCGCCCGTTCTGATCAATCTGCGGGACTACGCTGATTCCGTAAATATTAAGCATCGGCTTTCCCCTTCGGGCAATCTAAATACGGTCGCGCGAAGGACAAGTCAACCTTACTGGAATTGCACCGGCCTGTCACGCTAGCCAATCCTACCGCTTGTGGGCGCTACCGTAAAGCGGGACATTCCGGAAAAATATGCCGACCACCCGATCCAGATAAAAGTCGGCCGGCCGGTGCGCATTTTCTTCGTGAACATAGGCCCAAAGCGCACCTCTACCTTTCACGTTGTCGGCACCGTGTTCAGCACGGTCTATCGAAGCGGAAACCCCGCCAACGCATTCCACGGGGTGCAGAGTTTTGAGGTGGGCCCCGGCGATGGGGCCGTCTTCGAGTTCACCGTCCACGAAGCGGGCGACTACCCCTTCGTGGATCATGCCATCGCACGCGCATACAAGGGTGCGATCGGCATCTTCCACGCCGTACCCTGAGGGGCTCCGGCAACCAGCGCTGCGCAACTTTCTTTTTCGCGATCGGTTTGGTTCCGGGCGTGCAACGCGGACGCATCGCCCACGGGCGACGATGGTCATGCGAGCGGGCTTCCTGCTAAAACCGCATCATCACGAGCCCGACGCGAGGAGCTGACGCGATGGCCAAGCACGAACGGCTAAGCGCCTTGGACCGGACATTCCTCGACCTCGAATATCCTGAAACGCACATGCACGTCGCGGGCGTGATGGTCTTCGACGCCGGTCCGCTGCGGACTGCCGGCGGCGGAATCGATATCGAAAAGATCCGGAAATACGTCGCGTCGCGATTGCATCTCATCCCCCGTTATCGGCAGCGGATCGCGCGGATACCGCTCGATAATCATCCGGTGTGGGTGGACGACGATCGCTTCAACCTTGAATATCACGTGCGGCACACTGCGCTGCCGCGCCCCGGCGGCGACGAGCAGCTCAAGCGATTGACGGGAAGAATCGTCTCGCAGCAACTCGATCGCGGCAAACCGCTGTGGGAATTGTGGATAGTCGAGGGACTCGACGGCGATCGCTTCGCGATGATCACCAAGACCCATCACTGCATGATCGACGGAGTAGCCGCCGTCGATCTCGCAGCCGTGCTGATGAGTCCGGCGCCGGACGCGGCGATTCCCGACGCGCAGCCGTGGCAGCCGCAGTCCGCGCCGTCGCGCGGCGAGCTGGTGATGGAGGAAGCCCGGCGGCGGCTGGCGGGGCCGCTGGAATTGGGCAAAGCAATCCTCGGCGCGATGCAAAATCCGGCCGAGACCGCGGAGCGCATCAGCGAGCAGATTTCCGCGGTAACCGAAACGCTCAGCGCAGGAATGTCTTCAGCTTCGGATTCGCCGTTTAATCAGCCAATCGGCCCGCATCGGCGATTCGAATGGACGGCGATGGAGCTGGCCGACGTCAAGCGGGTGAAGAACGCTCTGGGCGGGACGGTAAACGATGTCGTGCTGGCCACGGTGGCGGGTGCGGTTGGATTGTTTCTGAGCGGCCGGGGATTTTCTCCTGAAGAAATTGCGCAACTCGATTTCCGCGCGATGGTTCCGGTGAGCGTGCGCGCGTCGTCGGAGCGAGGCACGCTGGGAAATCGAATCGCGTCATGGGCGGCGCGCCTTCCGATCGCCCAAACCAATCCGCGCCGGCGCCTGCAGGCGGTCCGCGCAATCACGGCCGATCTCAAAGGGTCGCGGCAGGCGCTGGGAGCAGAGGTGCTCGCGCAGGTCAGCGAGTGGACGGCGGCCACGCTGTTGTCGCTCGCGATGCGTCTGGCGGCGCGGGCGCGCCCGTTCAATCTGATCGTCACCAACGTGCCCGGACCGCAGATCCCGCTTTATATGATCGGCGCGCGACTGTTGGCCGGATATCCAATCGGGCCGCTGTTTTTGGATCAATCGCTCAACATCGCGCTGCTCAGCTACGATGGCCGGTTGTATTGGGGATTCAATGGGGACTGGGATGTGCTGCCCGATCTCCGCGACCTTGTCACAGCAATTCGCGCATCGTTCGACGAGTTACTCCGGGCGGCTGAGACGGCGCACGCTCAAACGCGCACCCGCAGTCGCAAACCGCGCGCGCGGCATGGGTGACCCCTGCACCCAATGTTAAGACAAAGATGCGGGCATCTTCGCCGGCGTTCCTGATTAATCCTGGGGCCCTGCGGCGGTTTTCGGACCGTGGCAGGCTGCGACCTGATCGACTGTGGAGCCAAGATTCGAGGCGATCTGGGCGTCAGTCAAACCCGCCTGCTCCTGATTTTTCACTGCGTCGCAGTCCACGGGAGCATTAGACGGGGAAAACATGCTGCATCCTGAAATTCCGCCAGCCAGGATCAGCATTCCGAAAGTGGCCGCAAGTATTAGTTTGCCGGGTACCCGCATGCGACGACTCCTCCCTATCGATGTTTCCGACACGTCAATTTATGCCCTCTACGCAAATGCAACTAATCGTCTAGTTCCTTGAGTAGCGTCTTGGCATCATTTAGATCAATCGTGTCGAAGCCTTCGTCAAGCCTGATTAAAGCGGTGCTGGCAGGTCGCGCGCTTCGGCGAGATTGTTAAATTGCGATAATTGCGCCTGCGATGCCGGCGACGATCCCGCCGGTCCGCTGGGTTCCGGGCGTGCAGCGCGGATGCATCGCCGGTCAGCGCGAACCTCGGGCATGGCAAGCCATCTCGGCGCAGCGCCGGGCGCTCTTGACACAAGTCTATCAAAAAACGTTGCTTATCTTATAAAATCGGCCAAATGATCGAATCCATCGATTGGGGAAGTTAATGGCAGACAGCAGTTCCAACTATCGGCTGGGGACGCTTGCGCTTCACGCCGGACAGCAGGTCGATCCCGCCACCAACGCACGGGCCGTGCCGATTTACGCGACGTCGTCGTATTTGTTCAACGACACGGAGCACGCATCGAACCTGTTCGCGCTCAAAGAGTTCGGCAACATCTACACGCGCTTGATGAACCCGACCAACGACGTGTTGGAGAAGCGACTGGCGGCGCTGGAGGGCGGCGCGGCAGGGCTGGCTTTTGCGTCGGGCCAGGCTGCAATCAATGCCGCCATCCTGACCATCGCCCACAGCGGCCAAAACATCATCTCGGCCACCAGCCTGTATGGCGGTACGTGGACGCTGTTCACGCAGACGTTCAAGCAGCTCGGCGTCGAGGTGCGTTTCTTCGATTCCGCCAAGCCCGAGGAAATCAGCCGGCTGGTGGACGACAAGACGCGCCTGGTTTACCTCGAGACGCTGGGAAATCCAAAAAATGATGTCCCGGACTTCCGTAAGATCTCGGAGCTGGCCCACAGTCACGGCCTGCCGGTGATCATAGACAACACGGTGATGACGCCGTGGCTGTACCGGCCGATCGAAGACGGGGCCGACATCATCGTTCACTCGACCACCAAGTTCATCGGCGGGCACGGCACGCACATCGGCGGCGCGATCGTCGATAGTGCGAAGTTCAAGTGGGGTGACAACCCGAAGAAATGGCCCGAATTCTGCGCGCCCAGCCCGTCGTACCACGGGATGGTGTTCGAGGAGGCGCTGCGGCCCATCGGCAATATCGCCTACATCCTGCACATCCGCACGCACTGGCTGCGCGATACCGGCGCGTGCATGAGCCCGTTCGCGGCGTTTCTTTTCCTTCAAGGGCTGGAGACGCTGCACCTGCGGATGCCCCGGCACTGCGAAAACGCATTGAAGGTTGCCAAGCATCTGGAGCAGCATCGATCCGTGGATTGGGTGAACTATCCCGGTCTGCCAAGCCACAAGGACTACGCCAACGCGCGCAAGTACCTGCCCAAGGGCCAGGGCGCCATCATTGGGTTCGGCATCAAGGGCGGCCGTGACGCCGGGGTGAAGTTTATCAATAACGTCAAGTTGATGAGCCACCTGGCCAATATCGGCGACGCCAAGACGCTGGTTATTCATCCCGCCTCGACGACTCACTCGCAGCTCACGCGCGAGGAGCAGTTGAGCACGGGGGTAACGCCCGAGTACGTTCGCCTGTCAGTGGGGATCGAGGACATCGAGGACATCATCGAGGATCTCGATCAGGCGCTGGCAGCTTCGCAACGGTAAACGAGCCAGTGGATAGACGTGCCACGCAGCCGCTCGCCCATCAGGCGAAGGTGGGGCAGGGCGATTTCGACAGCAGCGACGCGGTCCGTACCGCGGCGCCGCTGCTGCATGCCAGGCAGGTCACCTTCGACACTGCGCTCAAACTGGAACTCGGCGGCGAACTGCCGTCGGTAACATTCACTTACGAGACCTACGGGCAGCTAAACGAGGCGGGCGACAACGCCGTCCTGATTTGCCACGCCATCAGCGGCGACTCGCACGTGGCCCGGCACGACGACGCGGATTATCCCGGATGGTGGGATATCATGGTGGGACCGGGCCGGTTCATCGATACCGACCGCTATTTCGTCATCTGCGCCAACATCCTGGGCGGATGCCGCGGCACTACCGGCCCCAACAGCATCGACCCGCTCACCGGCAATCCGTATGCGGCGGACTTTCCCACCGTAACCATTGCCGACTCCGTCGAAGTGCAGCGACGGCTGATTGACCACCTCGGCGTGGGCCGGCTGCTGGCGGTGATCGGTGGCTCGATGGGCGGTCATCAGGCGATCGCCTGGGCAACGCGCTATCCCGAACGGGTCCGTGGATGCGTGGCGATGGCGACCTCGCCCCGGCTAACCAGCCAGGCGCTGGCGTTCGACGTAGTCGCGCGCAATGCGATTATGCACGACCCGCACTATCACGGCGGGCGATATTACGGAGAGCAGGGGCCGGCGGTGGGCCTGGCGCTGGCGCGGATGCTAGGGCACATCACGTACCTGTCGCGCGAATCGATGACCGCGAAATTCGGTCCGAGCCGCCTGCGTCCGCGGCAGGTCGCCACGGCATTCGAGAAAAAGTTTTCGGTCGGCGCTTACCTGGGTTACCAGGGCGACAGATTTGTCGAGCGGTTCGACGCGAACAGCTACGTCACGCTGTCGATGATGATGGACATGTTTGACGTGGGCGACAGACCCGAGGCGCTGCAGGCGGCGCTGGCGCCATCGCAGTGCCAGTGGCTGGTGGTGAGCTTCAGCAGCGATTGGCTTTTCCCGCCGGAACAGGGCCGCGAGATCGCCGACGCCTTGCTGGCGCTGGACAAGCCCGTGTCGTATTGCGAGGTTACCAGCTTGAGCGGCCACGACGCGTTCCTTTTGGCCGACAGTGTCGAGACTTACGGCGGGATGATCCGCGGCTTCTTTGCCAATCTTTCCGGGACGCCGAAGGTCGTCGAACCGAGCGTGGCGCCGGCGCCACCGCCATCGTCGGGCACCTTTTTTCAGGGCGACCGCGTGGACCTCCGAATCCTGGTGGACCAGATTCCGCTCGACAGCAGCGTGCTGGACCTGGGCTGCGGCAGCGGCCAACTGATGTCCGAACTCGTCGCCAGGGGCCACTCCCGCGTCGTGGGCGTCGAGGTAGACGAGAAGGCCGTTCTCGCGTGCGTATGCCGCGGATTGAACGTCATCCATGCCGACCTCAACCGCGGATTGACCGGCTTTCGCGATCGGCATTTCGACGTGGTAGTGCTCTCGCAGGCCTTGCAGTGCATCGACGACACCAAAGGCATCCTGCGCGAGATCACACGCGTCGGCGGGTTTGGCATCGTCAGCTTTCCGAATTTCGCTTATCGCAAGCTGCGGGAGATGTATTTCGAACTGGGCCGCTCACCCAAGCTGCCGGGGCTTTACGGCTACGAATGGTACGACACCCCGAATCGCCGATTCGCCTCGATCGTCGATGTTCGGGAGCTCTGCCATGCAATCGGCGTTCGGGTGCTGCGCGAGATCTGCCTGAACAGCGAATCAGGCCAGGAAGTTCACGACGACCCGAACCTGAACGCCGACATCGCAATGTTCTTCATCAGCGGCTGAGCCGCCGAGATGGCGCCGGCTCATATCCCGGCGCCTTCATCGAACTCCTCGCTGCGCACCTGCGCCTGCGTGATGTTGCTTCCGGGCGGCACGCTGCGCGTGAGCCAGACGTTGCCGCCGATGGTCGACCCGCGGCCGATGGTGACGCGACCGAGGATGGTCGCGCCGGCATAGATCACGACGTCGTCTTCCACGATGGGATGTCTGGCGATGCCTTTGATCAGCGTGCCGTCTTCGCCAACCGGAAAGCTCTTCGCCCCCAGTGTGACGGCCTGATACAAGCGCACCCGCTGGCCGATGATGGCCGTCTCTCCGATGACCACACCGGTGCCGTGGTCGATGAAAAAACTCGCGCCGATCTTCGCCCCCGGGTGGATATCGATCCCGGTTGCCGAGTGCGCAAGCTCCGAGATGATGCGGGCGAGCAGAGGGACACCCAGCAGATAGAGTTGATGAGCGAGGCGATGGTGGGTGATGGCCCAAATGCCCGGGTAGCAGACCCGTACCTCTTCGACGCTCTTGGCCGCGGGGTCGCCCTGGTAGGCAGCCAAAATATCGTTTTCGAGCACCGCGCGCACCTTCGGCAGACATGCGGCAAACTCGCGTGTTATCCGGATCGCATCCCGCGCTTGATCGCGACTGCTCTGGTCCGGTGGCCGGGATGCAAACTGCAGTTCCAGCCGCACCTGGTTGACCAGCGAACGCAGCGCCGCGTCGAGCGTGTGCCCGACAAAGTAATCGATGCCCTCGTCGGTAAGATCCGGCAGAACGAAGTGGGTGGGGAAAAGCGCCGCGAACAGGCCGTCGATGATGCGCGCCACCGCCTCCTTCGATGGCAGCGGGGCGGCCTTCTCGCGCTTGCCTCCCGCTTGCGAACCAGCGCGGGAGGCGCGCAGTTCGGCGACGATCCGGTCAAGGTTCCAATCCGAGCCTGCAATCCCGCCGTTACCGTCTTCCTCATCTCGCGAGTTCATTGCCCGCTCCATTAGTGATCAAAGAGACCCTCGAACAGGGTGGTACTGAGGTACCGCTCGCCGGAGTCGGGCAGTATGACGACGATCGTCTTGCCCGCGTTGTGCGGACGTTTGGCGATCCGCGCGGCCACCGCCACGGCGGCCCCACTCGAAATACCCGAGATTATCCCCTCCTCGCGTGCCAGGCGCAGCGCGTAATGGATCGACTCCTCGTTGGTAGCCGGTTCGATTTCGTCAACCAGTGAGAGATCCAGGACTTCGGGCACGAATCCGGCGCCGAGGCCTTGAATCTTATGGCCGGCGGGCTTCAGCGGTTCACCCGCTCGAAACTGCTTGAGCACGGGACTGGCAGACGGCTCAACCGCGACCGAAATAATCGGTTTTCCTTTGGTGTGCTTGATGTAGCGCGAGACTCCGGTGATGGTGCCGCCGGTGCCCACGCCCGACACGAAAATATCAACCGCACCTTCGGTGTCGTCCCATATTTCCGGACCGGTCGTCTTCTCGTGAATCGCGGGATTCGCGGGGTTCTTGAACTGCTGCATAAGCACGTAGCGATCAGGCGCCGACGCCTTGATTTCCTCAGACTTCGCGATCGCTCCGGGCATGCCCTTTGCCCCCTCCGTGAGCACCAGCTTCGCGCCGTACGCGATCAGCAATTTGCGGCGCTCGATACTCATCGTCTCCGGCATGGTTAAAGTCAGCGGGAGATTACGGGCCGCGGCGACGAAGGCGAGCGCAATCCCCGTGTTTCCGCTGGTCGCCTCGACCAGTTCCTTGCCGGGGCCCAGCAGGCCACGCTGTTCGGCATCCCAAACCATCGCCGCGCCGATTCGGCATTTGACGGAATAGGCGGGGTTGCGCCCTTCAATCTTTGCAAGCACCGTAGCCGGGGCCCCATCGACGACACGGTTGAGCCGTATCAGCGGTGTGTGCCCGATGGATTTTGAATTATCCTCGTACCAATGGGGCATGAGGTCCTCCTTCACAGTCTGTGGCCCGCTCTGCGTGCGGCGCCATGCAATAGATCACTTAACATCTATACTTAAACAATTTTAACACAAAAACTAATAGTTATACGCTTGGCGGAGCTGACTCAAGCAGGCCCAGCTAGGTATTCCTTCCACTCCTACTAGGCACTTTTCCCCTGTGATCCGGGTGATTTTCCGATTCACCTTCCGGCTGCTTTGTTTCAACGTGGATAGCAGTTGGCGCGCATAGCTCGCACAGAAAATTCGCTGCGTAGCGAAGCCGGCCAGGAATCGGAAAGAGGCAGTTGTCGAATCTGTCAAATAATGGTCACGCGAGCATTGCAGCCGTCGAGTCGGCTGCGAGTGAAGGCATCCGCTCGGGAATGCAGGCGGTTCAATGGGAGCAGGGACTGCACATGGAAGCACTAGCCAATCTTGCGCACGAACTTCGCTCGCCGGTGCAGGCGATTCTCGGCTATCTCGACATCCTGCGCGACGAGTTGAGCGAAGCAATTGACGACCGCCATAAGCAGATTATCGAGCGGATAAACGCCAACGCGCACGATCTGGCGCAAACGGTCGAAAACGTGATGGACTTTTCAGTCGCGGACGCGATGGCTGAGGCGGCAGACGAAGAGGAAATCCGGCTGGCCGATCTGATTGGAGAGCTCGCTCCGGCGCTCGAGGCTGCCAACGATTCCAAGGGCCTCGAAATCAGATTCGATCTCAGAGCCGCACCCACTGTTTTTCGCTCGCGGCGCCGGCCGATCAAGTCGATACTGCTCAACCTCGCGGTCAATGCGATCAAGTTTACCGATCGAGGCAGCGTCACCATCGCGATTCGCCGGGCGGTAACATCCCAACTCGGCTCCGCAGTCGAACTGGAAGTCCGCGACACGGGACCCGGCATCGAGGCCGCGATGGTCGCGCAGGCATTCAAACGCTGCGCTCAGCTTTCGCACTCGAGTATCCGCAATCATCGCGGAATGGGCCTGGGCCTGGCCGTTGTTCAGCGCAATGTGGAAGCGCTCGGCGCAAAGATTATCGTCAAGCCCGCGCTTCCGCGGGGCTCTGTGTTTACCGTCATAATCCCGATCGCGGAGCCAATTGCCGAGGCTGCTCATCCGATCCGCACGTGAGTTGCCGCCTTTCGACGGTCAGTCGTTTGTCTTCCCCAACCTCCCTTTCTAACCGGGAGGAAGTCCCGCATCTTTCTTTTTAACTTTTTAACATTGGGTGCAGGGGTCACCCCTGCCGTGCCAGAATTTTTAGTTAAGCCGTGTGAGCCAGGAGTGCTTAGCGGTAGTGACGCATCAGGCCGACCACGACGCCGCGAATCGCCAGGTCGCCCTCGCCGACCATGATCGGTTGCATCGCGGAGTTGGCCGGTTGCAGCCGGATCTGTCCGCCCGATTCACGGTAGAACTTCTTGACCGTCGCCTCGTTGCCGATCAGTGCAACCACCGTCTCGCCATTGTCGGCGCTGTCGCGGCCTTCGACGATTATGTAATCGCCGTCGCGGATGCCGTCTTCGATCATCGAGTCGCCCTTCACCCGCAGACAAAATGTATTGTCGCGCCGGATGAACTCGTCGGGCACGCTGATGGTTTCGTGGTTCTCGACCGCCTCGATCGGCGCGCCCGCCGCAACGGTGCCGAGCAACCGGATCGCCCTGGCCGCTTCAGGTTTCTCCGGCGTCGCGACCTCGAGCGCCCGGCTGTGATTGTGCTGGCGCTTGATAAACCCCTTCTGCTCGAGGTTGTGCAGATGCTTGTGTACGGTGGCGAGCGACGACAACCCGAAGTATTGGCCGACCTCGGCCAGCGTGGGTGCGTAGCCGTGTTCCCTGATATAGTCGTTCAGGTAGTCGATTAGCTGCTTCTGCCGCTTGGTCAGCGTCGCCATTGGGTCTTCTCCCCCTGCGCTTGTGCGATGGCAGATGATGGCGAAAATCAGGCGAACATGCAAGCGCGGAAGCCTCAACGATGCGGGGACGGTTTCGCCGTCTCGACGCAGCGCATAATCTCAACTACGACCCCAGTCCGATGGCGAAACTGCGAATCCAATTCGAAAACGGCGATCCCGAAAAACTAATCGAGTTCGACCCTGCCAAGGCGCCGTTTCATCACGACGGCAAGCCGGGCTCAATACTCGACGTGATGCTGGGTCACGGCGTCCATCTCGAACACGCATGCGGCGGCAATTGCGCGTGCACGACCTGCCACGTGATCGTACGGCAGGGATTCAACAAGCTCGGCGAGTCCAGCGAGCAGGAAGAAGATCTGCTCGACAAGGCGCCGGGACTCACTCCGACCTCGCGGCTGGGATGCCAGGCGGTCATCGAGGATCCCGACGCGGAAATCGTCGTCACAATCCCGCGCTACACGATTAACCAGGTCAGCGAGGCGGCCGAGGAATGACAGGCGATCGGCTTCCCGCCGCGGCCGGCATGCGCGCGGCGCTCAATGCCCGCGTCGCGAAGATTTTCGATCACGCGTCGGACACCCGCTCGCTTTTTCTCTCGCTCACCAGCGGCAAACATCTGCGATTTATCCCCGGCCAGTTCATCTCGATAGCGATTCCGCTCGGCGACGAAACCCGCTCGCGTCCCTACTCGATCGCGTCGGACCCCGAAGACCGCGGCCCATTCGAGATTTGCTTCAATCGCGTCGAGGGCGGCCGCGGCGTCGGATGGATGTTCGAGCGGCGAGTCGGCGACACGATCGATTTCAGCGGGCCGTTCGGCGCCTTCACGATCGATCGCGCGCCGGCGGCGGAAGCGGGCTTTATCGCGGAGGCAACGGCGATCGCGCCGATCCGCCCGATGCTGAAGCGGGCGCTCGCTTCATCGTCGCGCGAAGCTGCGCCGCCGAAGATCCATTTGATTTACGCGGCGCCGGATCGCGAGCACATCCTGTACGCCGCCGAACTCGGCGAGTTGGCGCGGACCGCGCCGAATTTTTCGTACCAGACCGTGATTGCGCCTGCCGAAAAAATCTACGATCGTCTGTCCGAGCTGGCGCAAGCTCGATGGGTCATCGGCGACGCCGATCGCACGCGCCAGTTCTATATCTGCGGCGTCGGCAAGGGCGTGATTCGATTGCGCGACCTGCTCCGCGGGGCGGGCTACGAGCGCCGCGCCGTGCACTACGAGCAGTGGTGATGCAGGGGTGACCCCTGCACCCAATGTTAAGGCCGCGCTCCGTTGTCGCGCGCGGCCACTGCTGCGGGCGCGCCGTGTTTTCCTTTCTTAATACTGGCTTCCCGTGCCAACGGGTCTTCATACCGGCCAGCCGTGCCAACGGCCAGGGGTGACCCCTGCACCCAAGGTTAAGAAAAGATGCGGGCTTCGCCCTGTTAGGAAGGTTAAGGGGGAGTCGAAGTTTTCAACATCGCGCTACGGCGCGAACCTGGAAAGCAGGCTGATCGCACCCGGGCGCCCGTCGATTCTCACGCCGCGCGCAATCGTTCCCTCGCGCTCGAGTCGGCGCGCCGCAGCTTCGACCAGCGCCGGATCGATTCCCAGCATTCGCGCGATCGCGCGTTCACTTCCGAATGCCGCGGTCGCGAAATATTTGGCGACAATTACATACGCCGCCTGCTTCCGGGTGAGCGCCCGAGCCTCGGCAATCGCGTCGGGCCATCGATGCTCCATCGTGTCCCACACGTAGCTGAACGGGTCGGCGCGCTCGTCCACTTTGAGCGCGAGAAATTTTTCCTGCAGCTCCGCCATCGCACGGTCGAACACCGCGCGGCGCGACGGTTGCGCGTAGCCGCTCGCGAGCTTCAGCACGCGAGTCTCGGCCGCGCCGCGTTTGGAGAGAGCGTCCATCACCAGTTTGCCGCAATGCGACAGTCCGCCGCGCTGGTAAAGCCTGCGATAGCCGCCCGGCTCGATGCGAAGCTTAAGAAACGCGCCCAGGGTCTCGCGCGCGATGAAGCTCGGGCGTCGCGCGATCGCTTTGCCGTAATAGACCGCGCGGCGCTGCGGCAACGCGTCCTTTATCCGCCATGTCATCCCGATCGCGTAGTCGTGCTGGATGTGCTCCGGCATCGTGGGTTCACGCGTTCCCGCGATTGCCTCGCGCAGGCACGGCACGCCCATCCCGGCGGTGAATCCGGTGCAAAATCCGACCTCGTCGATGAATTTGAGCGCGCTCTTCTCGCCGGTCACGCGCCGCGGCGCGACCCGCCTGAAGTGAAAGTCGCGATGGCGCTCGAGCGCGTCGAGAATCTCCGGATTGCCAATCCCGGCGGGATCGATCATCCCGCAATTCGCTCGACGCAATCCGCGAAGATCCGCCGGTAGTTGGTCTTCACCGCGAGTCCGCGCGTGATTCCCTCCAGCCCAATCAGCGCGCGAATCAGAAACACGCTGTGCGGTGGCGATTGGTAGAGCCGATTCTGCAGCGCCAGCTCGCCGACCTTGGCCGCCTTGCCGACCGTATCGTATTCGAGGGGATCGACGGCGCGATCCATCCTCATCGGCTCGAACAGGATGTGGATGATTCTGACCATCGGCGCCGCATCCTGATTGCGACCGAGGTAACCCAGCTTGACCATCGCCGCCGCCAGCGATTTGTCGTCGCCGCTCAGAATCGCGCGCGCGACTTGCAGGTGCGCCTTGCGCACCGGTTCCGGGAAACGCCGAATCGAACCGAAGTCGAGCACGCCCAGGCGCGGGTGGTGGCTCACCAGGTAGTTGCCCGGATGAAAATCCGTGTGCAGCATCCCGAACTCGAGGATCTGCCGCCACGCGAACTGGTGAATCTTGATCGCGACCCATTTGCGCAATTCAAAATCGACCTCCGGTCCCATCACGTCTGCCAGCGGATAGCCGTCGAGGTAGGTCATCGTCAGCACGCGCCGCGAACTCAGCTCCTTGATGAAGCGCGGAATCATGATTTCGCGATCCGCGCCGAGACGCCGGCCGAACTCCACCATGTTGCGGGCTTCGTTCACGTAGTCGAGCTCTTCGCGCAGGCGCTGCTCGAGTTCCCTGTACACGGCGCCGGTGTCGATTTGCTGGCGCATCACGTCATGGCCGAGCGCCTGCAGCGTGCGCAGCAGCAGTTTGAGATTGCCCAGATCCTGCTCGACCGTATCCTCGACACCCGGATACTGAATCTTCACCGCGACGTCGATACCGTCGCGCGTGACCGCACGATGCACCTGTCCGAGCGACGCGGCGGCAAACGCGGTCTGGTCGAAACTTCTGAAGATCGCCTCGGGCCGCTTGCCAATCTCACTGCGAATCTGTTCCGAGATAGTCGCGTAGCTCATCGGCGGCACGCTCGATTGCGTCGTCCGCAGCACGTCGAGCGCCTCGCCGGGCAGCAGGTCCCTGCGAATCGAGAGCATCTGGATCAGCTTCATGAAGGCGCCGCGAAGCTGCTTGGAGCTCTCGACAATTCGCTGCGCGTTGCGGATGTGAGTTTCCAGCAGCTCGCGATCGCGCGCGGGCGCGCTCAGAAACGGACGCCTCAGCTGATTCCACAGGTAGCTGGAGCCGACTTGCGACGCGAGCTCGCCCATCTTGATCGCGCGGCGCGCGCGCCCGCTGGTGATTGACGTGTGTTTCGCCATCAGCGGCCGTCGCGCTCGAGTCCCACCCGGTTGATCAGCGTCGCCGCCAGCGCCGCGCCAAACCCGTTGTCGATGTTGACGACAGTTACGCCGCTCGCGCACGAATTCAGCATTCCCAGCAGCGCGGCCAGCCCGCCCATCGACGCGCCGTAGCCCACGCTGGTCGGCACGGCGATCACGGGCTTATCCACCAGGCCGGCGACGACCGAGGGCAGGGCGCCTTCCATGCCGGCGACGACAATAAGCACGCTTGCCTCGCGAATCACTTCGAGGTGCGCAGTCAGGCGATGAATTCCCGCGACGCCGACGTCGTAAACCCGCGCCACCCGATTTCCGAACAGCTCGGCGCACAGCGCGGCTTCCTCGGCTACCGGAATGTCGGAGGTGCCCGCGCTCAACACCATCACGATGCCGCGTCCCGACGGCTTGCGGCGCTCCTTGACCACCGCGCCAATCCGCGCGTCGCGATGGTACACCAGCGCGCGAATTTTGCGTTTGACGATGCGCGCCTTGTCCGCGGCCAGCCGCGTGATTATGAGATTGGTTCCTGACGCGAGCACCCGCCGTCCGATCGCTGCGAGCTGATCGGCCGTTTTGCCCTCGCCGAAAACTGCTTCGGGAATGCCGCGCCGGATGCTCCGGTGGCTGTCGAGCTTGGCAAATCCAAGATCCTCGAACGGCAACTCGCGGATGCGTTTGAACGCCGCGGCGGGAGTCATGCTGCCCGCGGCAACACCGTCGAGGATTTGGCGGATTCGCTTTTCGGTCATCGTCGCTTGAGAAGCTCGGGGCGGATCGGATGCGCAAGTGTCAGCATCAGTTCGCGCACCGCCCGTGCGTCGCTGCGCGTGACAGTGATCGTCAACTCGCCCTCGATTAATTTTTCGCCGGGCTTGGGAATATGCCCGAGTCGTTCGACCACCAGCCCGCCGATGGTAGCATACTCATCCGCCTCCGGAAGCTTGAGGCCGAAGCGCTCGTTCAGCTCCGCGATCGGCGCGCGCCCGATCACGGACAGCACGCGCGGACTGACTATTTTGGCCAGCTCCTCGCCAAGGTCGCGTTCGTCCTCGATATCGCCGACGATCTCCTCGATCAGATCCTCCAGCGTGAGAATTCCAGCCGAGCCGCCATACTCATCGACGATCACGGCCAGATTTTCCCCGGTGCGTTGCATCGCCACCAGCACCTCGTCGAGCGGCATCGATTCCGGAAAATAACTGACCGGCCGCATCACTTCGCTCACCGGGCGGCTGAGATCGGGCGCTTGCAAAAGATCGAAAACATGAACGACGCCAACGATGTCCGTGATTCGACGCCGAAAGACCGGGATGCGGCTGAACCCTTCGCGGCGGACAGTTTCGATCGCCGCCGCAAGCGAGGTTTCCTCCGGCACCGCATCGACACCGACCAGCGGCACCATCGCCTTGCGCGCATCGGCTTGCGAGAAGCGAAAGATTCGGCTGATCATCAGTTGCTCGGCGGGCAGGATGGCGTCGTGCGGCTGCTCGGATGCGTCGCCCGGCCGCCGCCGCATCAAGCGCGCTAAATCCTCGCGGCTCAGGAACACGCTCCCGGCATCGGCCGGCACACCCGCAAGCCGGCGAAGCAATCGGCTCAGGACAGTCTCAGCGCCGAGCAGCGGCGCGAGCACGGCCGCAAGCAAACGCAACGGCCGCGTGGCGAACAGCGCAAACGCGTGCGGATTTCCAAGCGTCAGCAGCTTCGGTATCCATTCGCCCAGCACCAGAGTAATCGGCGTCAGAATAAATGGCGCGAGATAAACCAGGTGCGGCCGGATTTGATGCAGGAAGCTGGTGAGCAGGACCGCCGCGACAACCGTGGCGAGGTTCGTACCGGTCAGCGTCAGCGCCAGCAAACGATCGCGATTGGCCAGCAATTCGCCGAGCATTCGCGATCGCTCGTGCCCGCCTTCGCTCCCGGCGCGAACTTTCAAATCGTCGGCTGAAACCAATGAGATCTCTGAGGCGGCGAAAAACGCCTGCACCACGAGGCATCCGGCCAGCGCGACGATCAGCCAAGCCATCGTCATCGATGCATCCTCACCAGCTCGACGGTCGCGCCGCGCACGCGCTCGATGGTGGCTTCGAATTCTCCGAGCCTCAGCTTCTCGCCCGCGCGCGGCACGCGCTTGAGCCTGCGCAGGACCAGGCTGCTCAGCGTCTTGCCGCCGCCATAGGCTTCGACTACGCGCGCCGGAGCGAGCGCGTCCGCCAGCTTGCCCAGCGCGATTGCGCCCGACACCGACCATTCGTGGTCGGAGATTTTCGTGAGCTCGGGAATTTCGCTTTCGAACTCGTCGCGAATCTCGCCGAATAATTCCTCGAGCAGGTCTTCGAGCGTCACCAAACCCAGCAGGCGGCCGTACTCGTTGACCACCAGCGCGATCTGAAAGCGCCCGCGGCGCATCTCGTCAAATAAATCGGCGAGCAGCTTGCCCGGCGGGACAAAATACGCCGGCCGCAGCAAGCGCTCCACGCGCGGCGGCGATGGCTCCAGGCGGCGCGCCGCGAAATCCTTGGCGTGCAGAATTCCGACAATATTGTCCTGGCTGTGGCGATAGACCGGCACGCGCGAAAAATTTTCGTGCGCGATTTCCGTCACCAGCTGCGCCACCGGCATCTCGATGTCGAGCGAGAAGATTCGCTCCCGCGGCGTCATCACCTCAGCCGCGCGCCGCGCGCCGAAGTCGAACACACGATGAATCATCGCGCGCTCGGCGGGTTCAACCTGTCCCTGGTGCTCGCCGAGCCTGAGCAGCGTCTTGAACTCCGCCTCGGAGACCGGGCCCGGGCGCGGTGCTTGCTCCAGCGGCGTGAAATGCCGGGCGAACGGATGAACAAAATCGGCGAGCGCCGCCAGCGGCCGCGCCGTGATCCACGTCACCGCGGCCGGAAAGCCAAGTGCGAATGTCTTGGGCGTAATGTCGCAAAACAAAAGTACGATCGCGAGCATCGCCGGCGCCGCGACGATCGGTCCCCATTTGTCGCCAAGCCACGCCAGCGCAATGATCGTCGCGAGGCAGTCGGCGAAGATGTTGCACGCTTCGTTCAGCCCGATGATGACGATCAACGACTCGAGCGGCCGGCGCATCAGACGGTCGAGCGCGTGCTGCACAAGAAGGCTCATCTGCTCGCGGGTGTGCTCCAACCGCGCCATCGAGAACAGCGCCGTCTCGGACGCGGCCAGCGTGGCGCTGAGCACGATAAGCGCCAGGACCGCCAGAGGCAGCATGAACATCATCGCTTCTATCTAACCGCGTGATCGCAGCTGATCCCATCCTGCGATATTCGGTGCGCTATCACCAATCAGGTTCACGCGCCTGCCCCGAACGATCGTGCCGATTCGCCGCACCCCGACGCGCAGGCGGCGCGACAGTTCGGATTCGCGCAGGCCGGGCCTCGCGCAGAAGATCAGTTCGTAATCCTCGCCGCCGGTGAGCGCGTGCACGAGATTGTCGCCCATCAGCGCACGGTACGCCGGCGAAACCGGGATTCGCGAGGCGTCGATCTCGGCGCCGACGCCGCTTCGTTCGAGGATGTGACCCAGGTCCTGCATGAATCCGTCGCTGACGTCGATCGCAGCCGGCGCGGGCCTGAGCGCCGCCAGGCGTTGGCCGGGATACAGCCGCGCTTGCGGGCGCAGAAATCGCCCGACGAGATATTTTCTGGCGGCGCGATCTTTTTTCGCATTGCCGCGCGGCTTCAGCTTGCGCGCCAGGATGCGCCAGCCGAGCGCCGCATCGCCGAGCGTGCCGGTCACGAAGATCTCGTCGCCGGGACGCGCCGTATCTCGTCGCATCGCAGCGCGCCCAACCTCGCCGAGCATCGCGATCGTGATCGACAGCTCGCGCGCGCGCGTAATGTTGCCGCCCACGATATCTGTGGAGGCTTCGCGCGCCGCATCGCGCAGCCCCGCGTAAATCCGTTCGAGCGTCCGCGTTGCAATTCCCTCGCGCACGGCCAGGTTCACGACGCAAGCGGTCGGACGCCCGCCCATCGCCGCGATGTCGCTCAAGTTGACTGTGAGGGCGCGCGCACCAAGCGCTTGCGCACTGCCCCATCGCAGATCGAAGTGAACATTCTCGACCATGCTATCGATGGTAAACAGGGTCTGCCCCCGCGGCCGCGAGACAATTGCACAATCGTCGCCGGGGCCGAGGATCGTGCGGCGGCTGAGGCGGATTCCCGCGCTCAGTCGCGCGATGAGTTCGAATTCGCCGGATAGTTTGCGGGATGCGTCGGGCAGTTTGCTCACGGCGTGCGCGCTTTCGCTGGTTGCGCTTCAAGCGGCAATTCCGCGACCAGCGTCAGTCCATGCCGGCCGTCCGCGAAGCGGGCTTCGACCCGGCCGCCGGCCGCCTCCGCCATCGCGCGCGCGATATACAGTCCCAGTCCGCGGACCGCGCCGCGATCCCCGCTTTTGTTGGGGCGCTCGAACAGCGCTTCCAGTTCCGCCGGTGAAAGGGACGGGCCGTTGTCGGTGACCTCGACCGCAATCGATTCGTTTCGCATCCGCGCGCGCAACACGACTTCGCCGCTCGTCGTCCTTCCGATCGCATACGCGAGCATGTTTCTCACGATCCGCCCGACATGACGCCGGTCGAGTTTGCACGCCGGCAGCCGCGCGATCTCGATGCGTAGGTTCAGGCGCCGCCGCCGCGCCTGCCGGGCGCAATCCTCCGCGACCTCGCTGAGCACCTGGTTCGGATCCAGGTCGGCCGGCGCCGGGATGACGTCGTCTTCCTGCACCTCGTAGTAGTCGAGCACGTTGCTCACCACCAGGTCCATGTTCCACGCGGTCGAACCGATTCGTTCGAGCAGGTCCGTGCGCTCCTTTGGAGTGATGTCTGCCTCCTCGAGCAGATTGACGTAGCCGCTCAGCGCCGCGACCGGACTGCGAATGTCATGCGCCATCGTCGCGATTTGCATCTGCCGGAACCGCGCGGCTCCCTCCAGGTCCTGCACCTGTTTCTTGAGGCGGCGGCGGAATCGGCCGATGAAAATCGCCGCGTATTGAGCCAAGATCGCCGCTGTGACCAGACCCATCCATCGGTAGATTCCGTATGGCGTTGCAATCGGCACCAGGTACTCGGCCGCGGCATAGCCCAGTAGCGCCGTGACAGCCATCGCAAGCTGCCAGCGCGTGCCCCAGCTCACGAACGCCGCGGTTGCCAGCGGACACAGTATGATCGCGACAAAGCGCGACTCCGGGTCTCCCGTAACTCGGCTGATCAGGATGAACATCCCGATCACGAACAGGCTGTACAGCAGGACCCAGGATTTCCAACGGCGCTTGAACCAGCGCGTCCACACCAGCCCGAAGAACAGGCAGGTCACGCCCAGCATCAGCCAGTCCAGGCCTGACCCCGGCGAATGCTCTCCCCGCACCTGCTGTTCGCGCGCAAGGTACGCCAGCAGCATGAAGATCGCGACCGCGCCGCCG